>NZ_JALBGW010000085.1:0-20411 GCF_023006485.1 Neorhizobium sp. BETTINA12A | reverse complement strand
GCCGGATCGCTGCCGCCACCGGCGCGGCGCTCTTCTCAACGTCCTCGGGCCGTAGCGCCCGCGGCGCCGGGCGCGCGTTCGTCAGACCGGTGCCCTACAAGATCGATCTCGCGGTCGAAGCGCTCAAGGATTTCGAGGTCGCCATCTGCATCGGCGGACCACGCCCGGTCACCTTCTTTGCCTATCCCGGAAAACCGAGCACGACCCTGCCGCCCTCCTGCGAGGTCATCCAGCTCGCCGAGCACGAACACGATCTCGCCGACGTGCTGGCGACGCTTGCCGATGCCCTCGGGATCAAGCCGGATGCGGATTTCGTCCGCAACCGGTTCACGCAGGATGATATCCAGGTGGCGACCGGCGCGCTGACGCCGGATGCGATCAGCTTCGCCATCGGCCGCCGACTTCCGGAAAACGCCATCATCATCGATGAAGGCCTGACCTCCGTCGGCCAGTATCCGGTCCTGGCGCCCGGTCTCCCGCCCCACGATCACCTTCCGATTACCGGCGGCGCCATCGGTATCGGCATTCCGCTGGCTGCAGGCGCTGCGATCGGCGCGCCGGATCGCAAGGTGGTGGCGATGCAGGCCGACGGCAGCGGCATGTACACCGTGCAGGGCCTCTGGACCCAGGCCCGCGAACAGCTCGATGTGGTGACCGTCGTCTTCGCCAACAGCGCCTACCGCATCCTTCAGGGCGAAATGACCAATGTCGGCGTCAACGCCTACGGCCGCAATGCCCAGCGGATGCTCGATCTCGACGCGCCAAAACTCGACTGGTGCTCGCTCGCCAAGGGCCTCGGCGTCGAAGCCGGCCGCGCGACGACGATCGAGGAATTCGTCAAGCTCTTCGACGGCGCGCTCAGCCGCAAGGGACCGTTCCTGATCGAAGCCGTCATCGACTGATTGCCGCAGCCATTACATCGCGACCAGATGGCCCGGTGAAACCGTCTTATAGTCGAGCGGATTGACTATATAGTCGACGGAGCGGATCGGGCTCTTGAGCTCGTCGTTGGCGACCGTCCGCTTTTCGCGGCGGCGATCGGGGTCCGGTACCGGCACGGCGGCCATCAGTTTCTTCGTGTATTCGTGCTGCGGATTGCCGAACACCGAAGCGCGCGGGCCGATCTCGACGATCTCGCCGAGATACATGACCGCGACGCGGTGGCTGACCCGCTCGACCACTGCCATGTCGTGGGAGATGAACAGGAAGGCGAGGTTCAGGCTCTGCTGCAGGTCGAGCATCAGGTTGATGACCTGCGCCTTGATCGACACGTCGAGTGCCGAGACGCTTTCGTCCGCAACAATCACCTTCGGTTCGAGCGCAAGCGCCCGGGCGATGCAGATGCGCTGGCGTTGGCCGCCGGAGAATTCGTGCGGATAACGGTTCACCATGTCGGGCGTCAGCCCTACCTTGCGCAGCATGTCAGCGACGACCTCCTTCGCCTGTTTCGCCGTCCCCATCCTGTGTTCGAGATAGGGCTCGGCGATCGCCTGGCCGATCGTCATGCGGGGATTGAGCGAGGCGAACGGGTCCTGGAAGATCATCTGCACGGATTTGCGCATCTCGCGCATTTCGCGTTTGTCGAGCGCCAGCACATCCCGGCCCTCGACGACCACCGAACCGGCGTCCGGCTCGATCAGCCGCATGATGGCGCGGCCCGTCGTCGACTTGCCACAGCCGCTTTCGCCGACCAGCGACAGCGTCTCGCCGGCCTGCAGATCGAAGGAGACATTCTCGACCGCGTGCACGCGGCCGCTCACCCGGCCGAACAGGCCCGAATGGATATCGAAACGCTTGGTGAGGTTCTTCACCTCCAGAATGGGCTGCTCGTTGGCGGCAACCGTATCGGCCACTTCCACCTGGACGTCGGATTCTCCGGTCGCCGTGTTGACGACGGGAAAGCGCAGCGGTCGCTGGTACTTCTGCATCGACCCGAGCACCGGCACGGCGGCGAGCAGCGCCCGCGTATAGGGGTGTTTGCCGCGATGAAAAATGTCCGGCGTGTCGCCAGTCTCCACCTGCTCGCCGCGATACATCACGATCGTCCGGTCGGCGACTTCAGCGACGACGCCCATGTCATGGGTGATGAACAGGACCGACGTCCCCTCCTCGTCCTGCAGCAGCTTGATGAGATCGAGGATCTGGCCCTGAATCGTCACGTCGAGCGCCGTCGTCGGTTCGTCGGCGATCAGCAGCTTCGGCTTCGACGCCAAGGCCATCGCGATCATCACGCGCTGGCGCATGCCGCCGGAAAAGCGATGCGGATATTCGTCGAAGCGCGAGGCCGCAGATGGGATACGCACCTTTTCGAGCAGCCGGATGGTTTCGGCCTTCGCATCGGCCGCCGACATCGCCTTGTGGCAGAGCAGCGCCTCGGAAATCTGGTCGCCGATGGTGAAGAGCGGATTGAGGCTCGTCATCGGCTCCTGGAAGATCATCGCGACATCGTTGCCACGCACCTTGCGCATCTCATGCTCGGGAAGCGCCAGCAGGTTGCGTCCGCCGAGCATGATCTTGCCCTCGATGCGACTGGTGCCTTCCTGCAAAAGCCGCATGATCGAGAGCGAGGTGACGCTTTTGCCGGACCCGCTTTCGCCGACGATCGCCACGGTTTCGCCGGGAGCGACGGTGAAGGAAACGTCACGCACGACCGACTTCCACTCCCCGTCCATGTTGAACGAGGTCGTCAGGTTCTCCACCGAGAGGACCGGCTGAGTGGACTGGACGGCTTGTGCTTGCGAAATGGCCATGATCGTTCCCTTCCTGTCGTTGTTGTCAGTTCAGTCCGGCCAACGAAGCGCGCCGTCGAAACGGTGGCGGCTGCGTTCTTCGATCGGCGTCGCGATGATCTCGTTGGAGGCGCGCGCCTTGTCGAGCTCTTCAGTCAGGCGGGCCGCGACGATGGTTTCCTGGCCGGGGTGCAGGTTGCAGGGGTCGAGATAGAAATAATGATGCTCCACCTCGTGATCGCGGACGATGATCGGCGGGTTGCCACGGCCGAGTGCTGCGGCCAGATCCCAGGCCGTGATATGAGCTTCCGGCGCGGAGATGATCACCCGCATGCGGTCGAGCGGGTTGTTGGTCGGATCCGGCTCGATAAGCGCGGTGACGCCGGGGCGGCCGTCGAGCGTCCGTTTCCACAGATCGAGATAGCCGGTTTCGCGCTCGCGGATGCCCGCGTGGTCACGCTTCTCCCAGGCTTCCAGCGCCGCCATGACGCCGAACACGCTCTCCTTGCCGACCTTCATGCCGCGGCCGATGCCCATGTTCTGCAGGAAGGCGCTGCGCACCAGCTCCTTTTTGCCGGCAACGATGCCCGAAGTCGGCCCACCGAGGAACTTGTGTCCGGAATAAAGGACGATATCCGCACCCTGAGAAAGGAAGAGCTTGAGGTCATATTCGGAAGCCGCGTCGACGATGACCGGCACACCCTTCGCGTGGGCGATTTCGACGAATTCGACAAGGTTGAGCAGGCCGTAGTCGACGACGTGATGCGAGACGACATAGACGGCCGCAGCCGTCTTTTCGGTGATCGCATGTTCCATGTGATAACGGTGCGTCGAGGTCGCCTGGCCAATCAGCACGACCTTGCCGCCGGCGAGCCGGATCGCCTGGTCCACCGGTGCGCCATAGCTCACCACATGGCCCATCTGTACGAGCACTTCGTTCTTGTCGGGCACCGTGTCCGGCAGCTTCTCGATTGCCAGCAGGTTGTTGCCGGTGATGGCGCCAGCGACCGCGAGGCTGATACCCGAGGAGCAGGAGGCCGTGACGAAGCCCGCCTCACCGCCGGTCAACCGGGAGATGATCGCGCTTGCCTTGCGCTGCAGGTCGTTGATCTCGACGAATTGCGGCAGGATCGCAGACATCGCCGCGATCGCCTCCGGAACCACGATCGAAGCACCGAGGCTCGTCATCGTGCCGGAAACATTGATGACCGGGCGAAGACCGATCTGGGTGCGGATATCATCAGACATTGTCGTTCTCCAAAGTGACGGCCGACCGCGAATTGCCATCGACAGTTATGCCATAATAATGTAATAGATTCTCGAAATCACACGAGGAGCCCCAAGGGGGAACATCGAGTTGGACGCAAAGACTTCATCCGCAGACCTCTCCGTTGAGGCCGTTTCCGAAACGGAGACGGAAGCCAAGGGCGCGCGCCGCTCGCGCGTGAGCGGCATCGACCGCGCACTGCAGGTGATCGATTATCTCTACGAAACGGGTGCGCCGACCGGCGCCTATGCGATCGCCAAGGCGGTCAAGGCGCCGCTGTCGACCGTCTATGTGATCATTGACGATCTGGTCGAGAAGAACATGCTTGCCCGCAATGCCGACGGTTCGATCTGGCTCGGCGCCCGCCTCTATCACTACGGCCTCGCTTATGCCCGGTCGCTGGATTTCATGAGCGTCGCGACCCACGAAATGCACGACCTCTGCCGGCAGGCCGGCGAAACCGTGCAGGTCTGCGGCCGCGACGGTGATTACATGCTGGTGCTCGCCATGGCGGATGGCCCGAGCCATTACCAGGTCGCTTCGCGCGTCGGCACCCGCGTGCCGCTCAACTGGACGGCATCCGGCCGGCTTCTCGTCGGGCACTTGGCCGAGGCCGAGCGGATCGAGCTGTTCAAGCGCTGCGCCCGCACCTCGCCGACCGGCCGCGCCGAGATCGACGCCCGCACGCTGTCCGACTCGGCCGGCAAGGCGTTTGAGGAGCGGCTGTCGATCCAGGTGGCGGAGTCCGATTATGCGGTTGCCTGCATCGCCTCGCCGGTCTGCGACCGGAGCGGTGAGTGCGTCGCCACCATCTCCATCGTGCTGCCTGAACAGAAGGTCGTGTCCGACGGGAACCACTATACGGAACACGTCCGCGCTTCCGCCCAGCGGATCGAGAAGCTGATGGGTTGGCGCAACCACTGACCTTGTCTCCTCAGTCGTTCAGCGAGACGATCGCCTCGATTTCCACGGTGATGTTGCCCGGTAACGAGCCGAAACCGACGGCAGAACGGGCATGCTGTCCCGCATCCCCGAACACCGAGATAAAAAGGTCCGAGCAGCCATTGATGACGCTCGGATGATCTTCGAAATCCGGTACGGCATTGACCATGCCGAGCAGTTTCACCACCCGCTTCACCCGCGAAAGGTCGCCTAGCGCCTCGTGCATGACGGCAAGCAGGTTGATGCCGACCAGCCGCGCATGCTGATAGGCGAGATCGACGCTGACATCGGCGCCTACCTTGCCGGCATGCAGATGGCCATCCGCCTCGCGTGGCCCCTGGCCGGAGAGGTAGAGCATATTGCCTTCACGGACATGCGTGACAAAATTGGCGATCGGCGGCGGTGGCGGCGGCAGCTTGATGCCGAGCTCGATCAGCCGATCGTAAGGTGTCTGTGCCGTGGGAGCGGCCTTTGCTGAAGACGTATTCACGTCAACTCCTGTCATGCGATTTCAAGGATGCGCCTCAACGCCACGAGTAACCGTGGCTGTGGCGGACGAGCTTGCGGGCCCGCGGGATGTAGCGGCTGGCGGTGATGGCCTCGGAGCCGATGACCGCGTAACGCGGCTCGAACAGTTTCTGCAGGCGCGAGACGTCGCCGTTGGAATCGGTCGCTTCGAGATCGGCGTCGACGAGATCGAAGATCGTGAAATCGGCGCGCTCGCCAACCGACAGCCGGTTTTCCATGGCAAGCTTGATGACCGAGGCCGGGTGATGGGTGACCGCTTCGACAACCTTGTCGAACGGCATGCCAACCGACAGCAGCTTCGACATGGTGGTCGCCAGGTCCCAGACCGGGAAATTCATCGAATGGCCGTGCAGGTCGGTCGAGATCGAATATGGCAGCAGGCCGCGAGCAATCGCCGCCTCCGCCACCTTGAAAGAGAAGGAGGCGCCGCCATGGCCGATGTCGAGACGGATGCCCTCGCCGGCGCAGCGTTCGGCGAGATTGTAGAGATCCTCGTCTTCCATGATGCTCGAACCGGCCTTGCCGTTGAAGCAATGGGTAACGACGTCGCCGGGGCCCAGGATTTCCAGCACCTCGTCATAGAGCGCCGGCGGCTCGCCGACATGCACCATCATCGGCACTTTCAGGATCTTGGCGATCTTCTTGCCGAGCTTGACCGGTGTGACACCCCAGGAACCGGTGATCACATGGCTCGCCCGCACCTTGATGCCGACGATATGCTCCTTGTTTTCCGCATAACATTCGAGGATGCGGTCGAGGTCGATATCGCGGATATCACGCAATTCGGCAACACGGTTGCAGGCAACCAGGCCGATCGAGCCGAGGTTCAGGAACGCCTTGATGCGCTCCCTGGACGGCTCGATGATGTACTCGCGAAAACCGTGGAAATTGGCCTCGCCCGCAGAACCGGCGTCGACCAGCGTGGTGACGCCGCGCTCGGCGCCGCATTCCGACGGACGGAGCGAGATATCGGTGCCGCCATGCCAGATATGCACATGCAGGTCGATCCAGCCGGGCGAGATGAAGGCGCCATTGCCGTCGACCCGGATTGCGTCCGCGGGTGCTGCAAGCGACGGGCCGACGGCGGAAATCCGCCCGTCGGCGCCGACCAGGATGTCGGTCGTGCCGGAGGCCGCATTGTCGCCGAAAGCCATCGGCTTCACGTTGGTGAGGAGGAGCGGCTGGCCCGCTGTTTCACCGGTCATTTAAAGGTCCTTTCGAAGTCTTGGATCGAGCATGTCCCGCAATCCGTCGCCGACCATCTGCAGCGACAGAACGGAAAGAATGATGGCAAAGCCCGGAAAATAGGTCATCCAGTCGGCCTGACCGATATATTGGCGCCCGCTGGCAATCATCGTTCCCCAGGTGGGAATTTCCGGGCTGACGCCGAGGCCGAGGAAGGAAAGTCCGGCTTCGGCAAGCATAGCGCTGGCGAACAGGAACGTGCCCTGCACCAGGATCGGCGATATGAGGTTGCGCAGTACGTGCCGCGTCATGATGTGGAAGGTCGAGATGCCCAGCGCCTTGGCCGCCTCCACGTAAGGCAGTTCGCGGATCACCAGCGTCGAGGCCCGAACGATACGGGCAAGCCTCGGCGAATAGACGATCGACAGCGCGATGATCACCGTCACCAGCGATGGCCCGAGCGCTGCGACCAGCGCGATCGCGAGCAGGATGTCCGGAAAGGCCATCATCGCATCGATCAGCCGGGCGATCGGCGTATCGAGTTTCTGGAAGAAGCCGGCAAGCAGCCCGAGCGTCACGCCGATGATCGCCGAAAGGCTGACGACCGCAGCCCCGACAAGCAGCGACAGGCGCCCCGCAAAAATGGTGCGCGAAAAGATATCGCGGCCGAACTCGTCGGTGCCGAACCAGTAGATCTCGCTCGGCGGCTTCAGCCGGTTGACGATCGACAGTTTCGACGGCGAATAGGGCGCTATCCACGGCGCCAGAACCGCCAGCAGGACGAAGATCACGATGACGACCAGCCCGAGCGCGACCGTCTTGCGTTTCAGGAACCGGCGGAAGAACTTGGCTCCTTCGCTTGCGGCCGGCTTGGTGGTGACAATTTCCGCCATCAGTAGCGCACCCTTGGATCGACCAGCAGATAGAGCATGTCGATCGCGAAATTGATCAGGACATAGAGGGCGGCGATGACGAGCAGCGCGCCCTGGATGACGGGATAGTCACGCCGCAGCACCGCCGAGACGACCAGATTGCCGACGCCCGGCAGGCCGAACACCGTTTCTGTGACCACGGCGCCGGAAATCAGCACCGCGGCGGTGAGGCCGAGCACGGTGAGGATCGGGATCAGCGCGTTCTTCAACGCATGTTTCAGCACCACCCGCCGCTCGATCAGCCCCTTCGCGCGGGCGGTGCGAATATAATCGTCGCCGAGCACATCGAGCATGGAGGCGCGGGTAAAACGCAGGATCAGCGCCGAGGAGACGAGGCCGAGCGCGAAAGCCGGCAATGTCAGGTGATACATGCGCTCGCCGAAGCTCGCGCCCGGTCCGCCGTAACCGGAAACGGGGAAGATGTTGAGCCGCACCGCGAAGAACTGCATCAGGATGAGCCCGAGCCAGAAGCTCGGAATACTGGCAGCCAGCATCGCCACCATCATCGCAGCCTGGTCGACGAAGGATCCACGCCGATAGGCGGCATAGATGCCGATCGGCAGCGCGATGAGGCTGGCAATCGCCAGCGAGAAAATCGTCAGGAAGAAAGTCGGTTCGGCGCGGTCGAGAAGCGCTGACGTCACCGGCATGTTGAGGAAGATCGACTGGCCGAGATCGCCCTTGAGAAGCTGGCCGATATAGAAGACGTATTGAACCGCGATCGACTGATCGAGGCCGAGACGCGTGCGCAGCTGGGCGACGTCCTGGGCCGTGGCATCCGGGCCGAGCATGACCGCGGCCGGATCGCCAGGCGTCACGCGAACGATCACGAAGACGATCGTGACGACGAGGAACATCACCACGATCATGCCGGCAAGACGTTGGAGAATGTAGCGTATCATGCGGGCATGGCCCTGTTTGCTGCGTTCTGTTGAAGAAGGTAAGCGGCGGCAAGAACCTCTCCCTCATTCCTGTGCTTGTCACAGGAATCCAGCGCACCCAAGTCTTTGGGCGCAAAAGACTCTTTGAAGGAATTGAAGTCTCTCACGGCGCAGACGCGCCGTGGCTGGATCCCTGTGACAAGCACAGGGATGAGGGAGTATGGGTTTGCCGCCGCGATCATTGTTACCGGCCCACTATATTACTTCTTGATCGAGGCGTTCCAGAAATAGGGCCACGGAGCCGGATCGACGCCCTGAAGCTTGGTCGAGATCGCAGAGACCGCGTTGAAATCACCGATCTTCATGAAAGGCGCTTCGTCATACAGGGCCTTCTGGACATTGGCCCAGAGCTCGACACGCTTCTTCGGATCCGACTCTGCCGAGAAAGCATCCACGGCCGCCTTTCTGGCAGGCGTATCCCACCAGCCCGGCGAAGTCGGCGCCAGCGAACCGATCAATGCCGGCTCCGGCAGGAAGGGGCTGTGGGTGATGTAGATGTCCCAGAGTGCCTTGTCGGTGCGGCGCTGGGTGAGCGTCGCCCAGTCGACCACCTGCATGTCGACGGTAAAGCCGGCAAGCTTCAGATATTCGGCAGCAACCTGCGCCATCTTGTAGTGGAACTCGTATTGGCGGCTGGTCAGGATACGGATCGGCTTGCCGTCATAACCTGCGGCCTTCGCGGCCTTGGCAGCACCTTCCGGATCGGCGACGTTGTAATTGCCCTTCACGCCGGCGTCCGTGCTCCAGGTGAAGGAGGCCGGATAGATGTTGCCGTCGAGGGCGTAGAAGTCCTTGCTGCCGAAGGCGGCGGCAAGCATGTCTTCCATGCTGAGCGCCTGGCGGATCGCCTTGCGGACGCCAAGGCTCTTGGCAGCACCTTCGGCTGTATTGAAGACGAAGACCGGATAACCGAACGGCTTCAGGAGCAGCGGCTGAGTGGCCTTCGAGGCCTTCACTTTGTCGAAGGATTCGACTGGCAGCGAGTCGATATAGTCGTACTGGCCGGAAACGGCGGCTTCAACGCGCGTGTTCGGGTCCGGAACCGGCACGAAACGGATCTCGTCCAGATACTGGTGGCGGGCGCCGCCATAACCGTCGCTCTCGCCCGAACGCGGCTTATAGTCCTTGAAGCGGACGAGCTGGATATACTGGTCAGCCTTGCGCTCCTTCAGCATATAAGGCCCGGTACCGATGAAATCGGTCATCGTATCGGCCTGCTTCTCCGACGGGATGATGATCGCGGCGGAGTTGTTGAAGGCGAGCAACGAGACAAGCGGCGCATACGGCTGCTTCAGCTTGATCGTCACGGTCGTCGGGTCGGCGGCGGAAATGGTGTCGATGAAGCCGACGGCCTGCTTGCCCCGAGAGGCGAGCTTGGTCCAGCGGGTCAGCGAGGCGACCACGTCTTCCGAGGTCATGTCGCTGCCGTCGTGGAACTTGATGCCGGTGCGCAGTTTGATCGTATAGGTCTTGCCGTCGGCGCTGACCTCCGGAAGGCTTTCCGCCAGAAGCGGCGTGACGTCCCACTTCTTGTTGAATGTGTAGAGCGTCTCGAAAATGTGCTGGGTGACGATACCCACGAGGTCGGCCGTCGACGTCATCGGATCGAGTGTCGGCGGCTC
Organism: Neorhizobium sp. BETTINA12A; assembly: GCF_023006485.1. NCBI lineage: Bacteria > Pseudomonadati > Pseudomonadota > Alphaproteobacteria > Hyphomicrobiales > Rhizobiaceae > Neorhizobium > Neorhizobium sp. BETTINA12A. The sequence continues at coordinate 10,265 of NZ_JALBGW010000085.1, read as the reverse complement.
GCCGATGGTGGCGACGTTGACGACGCCGCCCTTCTCCTGCGCCATCAGAAATGACGGCGTGGCGACGAGCGCGGTTGCAACCAGGAATGCAAGCTTTAATCTCATGGCAGTCTCCCGTTTTTGTTCCACAATTATGTTATATAAGCTTTTATAACAGAATATAGAACGCAGCCAGCCTGTCAATGGGCGCGCGGGAACATGCGCTGGTCCTATGCAAATTGCCGGGTTGAAATGATGGATACCGCCTGCAGCGGCCCTCAATGTTACGTGAAGTCGCTGACAGCCCTTCACAAAATTTCGCGCTCTCTGTTACGTGGGGGCTGGACGAACGTGTCTTCGACGGCGAAAGCAGATAGCCTTCGCGTCCTCTACAAATGCTAGGAGCCAGAAGTGACCGATTCCAATTACACTCCGCCGAAAGTATGGACCTGGGACAAATCCAATGGAGGCCAGTTCGCGAGCATCAATCGCCCGATCGCCGGCCCGACCCATGAAAAAGAATTGCCGGTCGGACGTCACCCCCTCCAACTCTATTCGCTGGCGACGCCGAACGGCCAGAAGATCACGATCATGCTGGAAGAATTGCTGGCACTCGGGCATTCCGGCGCCGAATACGACGCCTGGCTGATCAAGATCGGCGACGGAGACCAGTTCGGCTCCGGCTTTGTCGAGGTCAATCCCAATTCCAAGATCCCGGCGCTGATGGACCGGTCCGGGCCTCAGCCGATCAGGGTCTTCGAGTCGGGCGCCATCCTCGTCTATCTCGCGGAGAAATTCGGCGCCTTCCTGCCGACCGAGCCTGCCAAGCGCGCCGAATGCCTGTCCTGGCTGTTCTGGCAGATGGGCAGCGCGCCCTATCTCGGCGGCGGCTTCGGGCACTTCTATGCCTACGCCCCGACCAAGATCGAATACGCGATCGACCGCTTCGCGATGGAAACCAAGCGCCAGCTCGATGTGCTCGACCGGCGGCTTGCCGAAAGCGAATATATCGCAGGCAGCGCTTACACGATCGCCGACATGGCGATCTGGCCCTGGTACGGCGGCCTCGCGAAGGGCTGGCAGTATGGTGCCGGCGAATTCCTTTCGGTCCAGGACTACACCCACGTCCAGCGTTGGGCCGACGCTATTCTGGATCGCCCCGCCGTCAAGCGCGGTCGAATGGTCAATCGCCTCAGCGGCGACCCGTCTGGCCAGCTTCACGAGCGCCATGACGCCAGCGACTTCGAGACCAAAACCCAGGACAAACTGGCCGCGAGCTGAAAACAGCCCTTCGAACCAGATGGACAAAACGAGATGGATGTGGCCCATTCGGGCCACATCGTCTGGGAGGCATATTTTTAAAAATGACCGACAATCTTATCGACACTTCCACGAACGGCCTTTTCCTCGGCCGGGTCTGGAATCCCGCTGCTTCGGGCCCCAGCCTCGTCACGCTGCGTGACGGTGCCCTGGTCGACATCACCTGTAAGGAGACGCCGACCGTCAGCGCGCTTCTGGAGCGCGCAGATGCTGCGGATTTCGTCCGCAACGCGACCGGCCCGGTCCTCGGCACCCTGGAAGACATTGCCAAAAACAGCACGGGCCGGCCCGACCTGTCGCGTCCCCATCTTCTGGCACCCGCCGACCTGCAGGCGATCAAGGCCTGCGGCGTCACCTTCGCGCAGTCGATGATCGAGCGGGTCATCGAGGAAAAAGCGGCCGGCAATCCCGACAGGGCGGCAGCGATCCGCGAGACGGTCAGCACGATCATCGGCGGCAGCCTCAAGGACCTGAAGGCCGGTTCGCCGCAATCCGCGAAGGTCAAGGAAGCCCTGATCCGGGAAGGCATGTGGTCGCAATATCTCGAAGTCGGGATCGGGCCGGATGCGGAGGTCTTTACGAAGGCACCGGTGCTTTCCTCGATGGGGTGGGGAGCGGATGTCGGTCTGCACCCGGTATCGACCTGGAACAATCCGGAGCCGGAAATCGTGCTCGCGGTCAACAGCCGCGGCGAAATCAAGGGCGCGACGCTCGGCAACGACGTCAACCTGCGCGATGTCGAAGGGCGCTCGGCGCTTCTGCTCGGCAAGGCGAAGGACAATAACGCCTCCTGCTCGATCGGACCTTTCATCCGCCTCCTCGAGGAAAGTTATGGACTGGACGACGTCCGCAATGCCGAACTCGACCTGCGGGTTACTGGCCCGGATGGTTATATCCTCAACGGCAAGAGCTCCATGTCGAAGATCAGCCGCGACCCGCTCGAACTCGTGAAACACACCTGCGGTGATCACCATCAATATCCCGACGGCTTTATGCTGTTCCTCGGCACGTTGTTTGCGCCGACCGAGGATCGCGATGTTCCGAACCAGGGTTTTACCCACAAGATCGGCGACATCGTCGATATCTCGTCCCCGGCCCTCGGCACGCTGCGCAACACGGTGCGCCTCTCCACCGAATGCCCACCGTGGAGCTTCGGCATTTCGGCGCTGATGAAGAATCTCGCCGCGCGAGGATTGCTCTAAACGGAGCGGCCTCGTCTCGCCACGGCCGTCAAGTCGGCCTATGAGACCGGCACAGACCAAACGGGACGCTTAAGAGAATGAACACGCCTTGGAACAAGCCGGTCGTCATATCGATCGGCGAACCGCCGGCCGAGACCGCGATCGAGACGACGCAGGGTGCTGCCTGGGCGATGATCGAGGACTGGCCGGTGGAGGACGGCACGGCCCTCGACCGGGCTCTCGCCGTCTGCGCCGCGGTGGATGCCGGAAAGAGCAAGCCGGAAGACGCCAGGAAGGCCTTTGTCGAGGCCGCGAAGGAAGCGCATATCCTGGTCCGCGCTTAAGCTTTCTACCTGCGACGATGCACGCCCTCCCGACTACCGAACCGGATCGGCCGCTCCTTCGCCGGAAACAAGTGCCCGGCGGTTCGATCGCCGGTTATGCAGTTTTGCGAGGATCAGGTAGATGATCGGCGTCGTGTAGAGGGTGAGGATCTGCGAGATGAACAGCCCGCCGACGATGGTGATGCCGAGCGGACGCCTCAGCTCCGAACCCGGCCCGGTGGCGATGATCAACGGAACGGCGCCCATGATCGCCGCAAGCGTCGTCATCAGGATCGGCCGGAAACGCTGCAGGCACGCCTGGAAGATCGCCTCTTCCGAAGGTAGCCCGCGCTGGCGCTCCGCCTGGAGCGCAAAGTCCACCAGCATGATGCCGTTCTTCTTGACGATGCCGATCAGCAGAACGATGCCGATGAAGGCGATGATCGTCAGCTCCGTGCCGCTGATCATCAAGGCAAGCAACGCTCCAAGCCCTGCTGACGGCAGCGTCGATATGATCGTCAGCGGATGCGCGAGGCTCTCGTAGAGAATGCCGAGCACGATATAGACAGTCAGGATGGCGGCGACAATCAACAGCGGCTGATTATTCGACGAGCTGCCGGCCCCGGCATCTCCGGCAAACTCGGCATGCAGCGTGTCCGGAACGTGCAATTCGCCGACCGCATGCAGCACCGCATCGTTGGCATCCTGCAGCGTGCCCCCCAGCTTGACGTTGTAGGACATCGTCACCGAGGGAAACTGGCCCTGATGATTGACGACGAGCGGCGCGAGCGTACGCTCGATCGAGGTGACGCTTGAGATCGGCACCAGCTTCCCGCCCGCCGCCGGCACGTAGAGCCCGGAGATATCGGATGGGTCGCGCGCAAAGCGCGGGTCTGCCTCCAGCACGACCCGATATTGATTGCGTTGCGTATAGATCGTCGAGACCTGCCGCTGGGCAAAGGCGCTGTTCAGTGCATTGTCGATCGACTGGATGCTGACCCCAAGGCGCGCGGCCTCGTCTCGATTGATATTGACAGTCGCCTGCAGCCCGTTCGGCTGGCGGTCCGAATTGACGTCCGTGAGGATCGGCTCCTTGCGCAGCGCTTCGAGAACCTTGGGCGCCCAGGTTGTCAGCTCGTTGAAGTCCTCGTCCCAGAGCGTGAACTGGAACGGCGACGGTGTCGAACGGGCGCCGATGCGGATATCGGACGGCGAAAACAGATAGGAACTGAGCCCCGGAATGGTCGCCAGTTCCTTTCGTATCCGCTCGATCACCTCCGCGGTCGACGCCCGCTCCGAGGGTGGCTTCAGCGCGATCGTCAGCTGGCCCCGATTGACCGAACCGAAAAAGCCGCCGCCGGCCGAAGAACCAATCCCTGAGACCGCCGCGTCCCGGCCCGCGATCTCGGCCGCGCGGCGTTGCAGGGCGACCATGGCCGGATAGGATATGTCGGTCGAGGCCTCCGTGCCGCCCTGGATGAAACCGGTATCGTCCTGCGGGATGAAACCCTTCGGGATCTTCACATAGAGATAGGCGGTCAAACCGACACAGGCGAGGATGACGATGACGGCCGCCGCCTGATGGTGGAGCACGGCTTTGAGCGTACGGCCATAAAAGCCGATAACCACTCCCAGCATTCCCGCACGTTCCCTATCCCCCGTATGAGTACGCTTCTCATGCGCACGCAGGCGATGTGCGCAGATCATCGGCGTCAGCGTCAGCGAAACCGCCGTAGAGATGACGATCGCAAAACCGAGCGTCAGCGAAAAGCTCTGGAAGAATTTGCCGATGATGCCGCCGAGGAAGAACATCGGTATGAAGGCGGCGAGCAACGAGGCGCTGATCGAGATGACCGTGAAGCCGATCTGCCGTGCCCCCTCCGTCGCCGCTTGCATCGGCTTCATGCCGGCTTCGAGATTGGCATAGATATTCTCGATCATCACGATCGCATCGTCGACCACGAAACCGACCGACACCGCCAGCGCCATCAGCGACAGGTTGTCGAGCGAAAGGCCGCAGGCCCACATCGCCGCAAACGTACCGGCAAGCGACAGCGGCACGGTGACGCCCGCCGCAACCGTCGGCGTCGCGCGGCGCAGGAACAGGAAGACCACCATCATGACAAGCACGACGGTGATCAGCAGTGTCCACTGCATGTCGTCGACGCTGGCATGAATGGTCGTGGTGCGATCAGCGAGGATGGCGATCTCGACGCCCGCCGGCATCAGTGCCTGGAGTTCCGGGATCAGCGCCTTCACCGCATCCACCGTCTTGATGACGTTGGCGTCGGTCCCCTTGGTGATGTTGAGCAGCACTGCCGGCTTGCCGTTGTACCAGGCATCCGAACGCCGGTTGCGCACGCCCGGCTCGACGATGGCGATGTCCGACAGGCGCGTGGCGACGCCGTTATTGCTGCGGATGACGATCCGGCCATATTCTTCCGGCGTCCGCAGCTGATTGTTCATGCCGATCGAAAAGGCGAGATCGCCGCCGTTGATCGAGCCGATCGGCCCCAATGTGGCGGCGCTGACGATGGCTGTGCGGACCGCATCGAGCGACAGGCCGATCGCCGCAAGCCGGCTGGGATCGAGCCGCACCCGGATCGCCGGCTGGTCGGCACCGCTGACGCTGACGTCCCCCACCCCCTCCACCTGCGAAATGCGCTGCACGACCAAGGTATCGGCAGCATCGTAGATCGCGCTCGGCGCGACATTGTCGGATGTCAGCGCAAGGCTGAGGATCGGCGCCGCGGCGGGATTGACCTTGCGGAACGACGGCAGCGACGGGAGATCCGACGGCAGGTCGACCGCCGCAGCATTGAGCGCCGCCTGCACATCCTGCGCCGCCCCGTCGATGGTTCGCGCGATATCGAACTGGATCGTGATGTTGGTCGAACCCAGCGCGCTGGACGAGGTCAGTTCGGTAACACCCGCAATCGCACCCAGATGCCGTTCCAATGGAGCAGCGACGCTCGCCGCCATGCTGGAGGGATCGGCGCCCGGCCGGCTCGCCGTCACCCGGATGGTCGGTAGATCGACCGAGGGAAGATTGGAGACCGGCAGGAAACGGTAGGCGGCAATGCCCATGATCATCAGCCCGATTGCCAGAAGCGTCGTGCCGACCGGCCTGCGGATGAAGGTCTCCGAGAGGTTCACGGTGGCCCTCCGAGCTCGCTTTCCGCCGGCAAAGGCGATTGTCCCGTCGTCCGGCCGACGATGCGGCTGCGCAGGGTCTCGAATGCCAGGTAGATGACCGGTGTCGTATAGAGCGTCAGAAGCTGGCTGAGGAGCAGGCCGCCGATAATGCTGATGCCGAGCGGGATGCGCAGTTCGGAGCCCGTTCCTTCCGCCATCGCCAGCGGCAGCGCGCCGAAGAGCGCGGCAAGCGTCGTCATCATGATCGGGCGGAAACGCAGGATTGACGCTTTCAGGATCGCCTCGCGGGGAGACAGCCCCTCGACGCGCTCAGCCTCGAGCGCGAAATCGATCATCATGATCGCGTTCTTCTTGACGATGCCCATCAGGAGCACGATGCCGATCAACGCGATCAGCGACAGATCCTGGCCGAACAGCATCAGGGCCAGAAGTGCGCCGACGCCGGCGGACGGCAGGGTCGACAGGATGGTGATCGGGTGAATGGCGCTTTCATACAGCAGCCCGAGAACGATGTAGATGGTGACGATCGCGGCGAGGATCAGCCAGGGCTCTCCGGCCAGCGAATTGGCAAACTCCTCCGCATCGCCGAAATAGTCCCGCTGGATCGACGCCGGAACGCCAATCTCCTCTTCCGCCGCCTTGATGGCGCTGACGGCCTCGCTGAGCGACGCGCCTGGAGCAAGATCGAAGCTGATCGTCACCGACGGGAACTGTTCGTTGTGGCTGATGACGAGCGGCGCCGCCGTAAACGACGTCTTGGCGAAGGCCCCGAGCGGGATCTGCGTATTCGAGGCTCCGGACACATAAAGCCGTTCGAGCGATTTCGGATCGGACTGATATTGCGGCGCCGCCTCCAGGATGACGCGGTACTGGTTCGACTGCGCATAGATCGTGGTGATCTGGCGCTGGCCGAACGCGTCGTTGAGTGTGTCGCTGATCGCCTGCATCGAGACGCCGAGACGGGATGCCGTCTCGCGATCGATATCGAGCAGCAGGCGCCCTCCCCCCATCTCGACTTCGGACGAGACGTCCACCAGTTCCGGAAGCTGCTCCAGCCTCGTCGCCAGCCGGTCCGCCCAATCCGCCACGCTCGCCGCCGTGGCACCGGTCAGGATATATTGATAAGGCGCACGGCTGACGCGGGTGCTGATGCTGATATCCCGCACCCCCTGGAAGGTGACGCGGACGCCGGGCAATTGCGATACCTCCCGCCTCAACCGGTCGATGACCTCCGGCACGGAAGAGGTCCGCTCGCTTCGCGGCTTGAGCACGAGGCTCAGCGTGCCGGTGTTGAGCGTCAGGTTGTTCGCACTCGCGCCGACCACGGAGACGATGCCGGTGACGTCTTTATCCTGCCGCAGCCTGTCGGTGACGACCGCCTGGGTCCGTTTCATCGCGTCGAAGGATGTCGTCGGCTCCGTCTCGATGACGGCCGTGATCAGGCCCGTATCCTGGGGCGGCAGAAAACCCTTGGGAATGAAGACGTACAGCGCAAGCGTGGCCGCCAGCGTTGCGACGGTCAAGATCAGCATCAGCGCGCTGCGGTCGACCACCCAGACCAGGCTTCGGTGATAGCCTGCAATAACCCGCTCCATGACACGATCAGCGCCGGCAAGCACCCCGCGCCGCCCTTCGGCCGGCTTGCGCAAAATGCGGGCGCACATCATCGGTGTCAGCGTCAGCGAGATTACCGCCGAGACGACGACGGCGATCGTCAGCGTCAGGGCGAATTCGCGGAACATCCGGCCGACGATACCGGACATGAACAGCAGCGGGATGAACACGGCAATCAGCGAGACGGTCAGCGAGATGATCGTGAAGCCGATCTCTCCAGCCCCTTTCAGGGCCGCCTGCATCGGGTTTTCGCCCTCCTCAATATGACGGGCGATGTTTTCGATCATCACGATCGCATCGTCGACCACGAACCCCGTACCGATCGTCAGGGCCATCAGCGACAGGTTGTCGAGACTGAAGCCGGCAAACCACATCACCCCGAAAGTCGCGACCAGCGACAGCGGCAGCGCGACCGCCGCGATGATGGTCGCGGTCAGCGTTCGCAGGAACAGGAAGACGACGAGAATGACGAGGCCGATACTGACCCCAAGCGTCCATTGCACGTCATGGATCGAAGCCCGGATCGTTTCCGTCCGGTCATTGACGATATCGAGCGAAATACCCGCCGGCAGCACTTCCCTGAGCCGCGGCACCTGCCTCAGAATGCTGGCGACCGTATCGATGACATTGGCGCCCGGCTGCCTCATGACATCGAGGATGACCGCCGGCTCGCCCTGATACCAGGCGCCGACGCGGGTATTCTCTAGGCCTTGAACGATATCGGCGACATCCTTCAGCCGCACCGGCGCATTGTTCCGGTAGGCGACGACGACATTGCCGTAAATCTCCGGATCGATGATCTGATCGTTGGCGGCAAGCGTGAAGGATTGATGCGTGCCGTCGAGCGCACCCTTGGCGCCGGCGACGCTGGCGCTGGAGATCGCGGTTCGGAGATCTTCGAGGCCGATACCATAGGCGGCCAGGCGCGGAATATCGGCCTGGACGCGGATCGCCGGCCGCACCCCGCCCTGGATCGAGACGTTTCCGACGCCGGAAACCTGCGCAAGCCGCTGCGCCAGGAGCGTATCGGCGAAATCGCTGAGGTCTCGGATCGGGTAGCTGGTCGAACGCAAGGCGAGCGTGATGATCGGCGTATCGGCCGGGTTCACCTTGGCATAGGTCGGCGGATAGGGCAGGTTGCGCGGCAGGCCCGAGCCGGCGGCATTGATGGCCGACTGGACGTCCTGCGCGGCGCCGTCGATATCCCGGCCCAGCGCGAATTGCAGCGTCACCTGACTGATGCCGAAGGCGCTCGACGAGGTCATCGAGGTCAGCGACGGGATCTGGCCGAGAGGGCGTTCAAGCGGTGCAGTCACCAGCGCCGCCATCGTCTCCGGATCGGCACCCGGCAACTGCGTCGTCACCCGGATCGTCGGAAAATCCACCTGCGGCAGCGGCGCGACGGGAAGATTGATATAGCCGAGAATGCCGCCCAGCAGCACGGCGACGCCGAGCAGCGAAGTCGCGATCGGGCGTTTGATGAACAGCGTCGACGTGTTCATTGTTTTGCTTCGGGTAATGCGACCGGCGCAGCACTCGCGGCTTCGGGCCCGCCTGTCTTCTGAGGTCGGCGGTTTGGTCTGCGTTCCTCATTGGGATTACCGGGGGGATTACCGGGCGTTGCTGCCGGTGGCTGCGAGGCGGCAACCTCCACATGTTCCCCGTCCCTCAGGCGTGAAAAGCCGGTGGTCACCACCTTGTCACCGTCCGCCACACCCTCGGCAATGACGGTTTGCACATCGTCTTGCTGGCCCAGTTTGACCATTCTCATGCCGACCGTCTGGTCGGGCTTCAAGAGATAGACGAAGGTGCCGTTGGGTCCTCGCTGGACGGCGGCCGTCGGCACGACGATCACGCCTTTCAACGTCTCGACGAGAAGGCGGGCATTAACGAAGGCGCCGGGCCAGAGCGCCAGCTTGTCGTTCGGGAAGTTGGCCTTGATCCTGACCGTTCCCGTGGTCGCGTCCACCTGGTTGTCCACCGCCGCAAGCACGCCGTTGTCGATCACGCTCTTGCCGTCGCCGGCAATCGCCTCGACCGAAAGCTGCCCACCGCCGCTCGCCGCATTGACCTTCGCAAGCTGCTGCTGCGGAATCGAAAACACCACCGAGATCGGCCTGATCTGCGACAGCGTGACGATACCTGCCGCATCGGAAGAACTGACGATATTGCCGACATCGACATTGCGGATGCCAGTGCGGCCGTCGATCGGCGCCCGAATCGTCGTATAGTCGAGCGAAGCCTGGGCGCTGGCGATCGCCGCATCGTCGGACTGGACGGCCGCCCGGTACTGCTCGACCTGTGAGCGCGCCGTATCGACCTGCTGCTGCGTGCCCGAGCTCGACTGAACCAGTTTCAGGGACCGGTCCAGAGCAAGTTCGGCATTCTGCAGCAGCGCTTGGTCCTGCGCCTTCTTGCCGATCGCCTGGTCGAGCTGCGCGCGATAGACCGCATCGTCGATCCGCACCAGGACATCGCCCTTCCTGACGTCCTGCCCCTCGTCGAAATGCAGTTCAGCCAGCTTGCCGCTGACCTGCGGGCGAATGGTGACCGTGCTCAACGGCCGGACCGAGCCGACGCCATCGATGAACACCGGCACGTCACTCGCCTTGGCATCGGCCACCAGCACCGGAACCGGTTCCGATTGGCCCGTTTGACGACCCGGGCGCCGGCGCCCGCCGGCAGGTCGTCC
>NZ_JALBGW010000084.1:0-20432 GCF_023006485.1 Neorhizobium sp. BETTINA12A | reverse complement strand
CCACCAGCCGGCTGCCGCGCGAGGGGTCGATGCGCATCGCCTCGGCGATCGCCCCCACCGTCACCTCGCCTTCGATGCGGCGCATCACATCCAGCACGTCGAGATGCGAAATTTCCAGGCCCGGCGCGATATTGGCAATCGCCGTGCGGCCGATGATCCGCCGGCCGATCAGGATCCGCATCCGCCCGAGCATTTCGCTCACGCGGGCCACGTCCTCGGGGGAGGGTGAGGCGGCAGCGGGTTTCGGGTTTAAAAGGCTCTTGCTCGTCATGTCGCCGAACATATCAAAGCCCATAAAGCTTTCCAACCGTTCTTTGCCCTGCGCATCAAAGTGCCGTTGACAATTATATGCTGAAGGCACATAAATTTTAGGACACTTTGGATTGACCCATGGATATGACCCGTCCGGCCCATGTGCCGCTCGTCGCCAACCACCGCCAGCGGTTGGTGATCTTCTGTTTTTTGCTGACGGCGCTGTTCATGGCGACGCTGGACAACCAGATCGTCTCGACGGCGTTGCCGACGATTGTCGGCGAGTTCGGCGAACTGGAGCGTTTTGGCTGGATCGGGTCGGCCTATCTCCTCGCCAGCAGCACTTCGATGCCGATCTACGGCAAGCTCGGCGATCTGTTCGGCCGCAAATACGTGATGCTGGCGGCGATCGTCATCTTCACCGTCGGTTCGCTCACCTGCGGGCTTGCCTGGTCGATGGATTCGCTGATCGCCTCGCGCGTGCTGCAGGGCTTTGGCGGCGGCGGCATCATGGTGTCGATCTTCTCGATCAACGCCGACCTGTTCGAGCCGCGGGAACGGGCGAAATACCAGAGTTATTCGAGCCTGGTGATCATGGCCTCCGGCAGCCTCGGGCCGCTGCTCGGCGGCACGATGAGCGAACTGTTCGGCTGGCGGTCGATCTTCCTGATCAACCTGCCGATCGGCATCATCGCGGTCACCGGCATATCGCTTCTGCTTCCCTATCGCCGCCCGATCCGCAAGCCGAAGATCGACTATCTCGGCGCAGTCCTGCTGGCGGGAACCGTTGCCAGCGTCGTCGTCTGGGCCGATAGCGTCACGCTGTTCGGTTCGCTGGTCGCCTGGCAGTCGATGGTGGTCGTGGCGGCGGGCGCGCTCTGCGCCGTGGTCTGGGTCTTCATCGAGGGGAAGGTGCCGGAGCCGATCGTGCCACTGAAACTGTTCCGCGATTCGACCTTTTCCCTGTTCCTGATCGTCTCCTTCTGTACCGGCGCGGTGGCGATCGGCATGGCCAATTATTTCGCGCTCTTCCTGCAGACGACCACCGGTCTGTCGCCGACGACCGCAAGCTTCTGTTTTGTCGCCACGACCCTCGGCATCGTCATCGGCTCGCTGTCGACCGGCCGGCTGATCTCGATCACCGGCCGCTACAAGCCGTTCACGCTGATCGGCCTGTCGCTGAATATCGTTGCCTTGTTCATCTTCTCGCAGCTTCCGGTCGGTACCCCGATCTATGTCATCCTCGGCTTCATGCTGATGCAGGGCCTGGCAATCGGCTTCGGCCAGCAGGCGCCGATCATCGGCGTTCAGAATTCAGCCCCCCGCGAGGATGTCGGTGCCGCCACCGGCGCCGTGACGCTGATGCGCATGGCCGGCGCCTCGATCGCCATCTCGGTCTATGGCGCGATCGTCGCCGCCGGCATCCGGGGCGTCGGCACCAGCATCCCGGGCGTCGAGGATATCGGCTCGCTGACGCCGCTGATGATGCTCGCATTGCCCGAACCGTCGCGGATCGCGGTCCACACGCTCTACACCGAGGCCTTCACGCCCGTGTTCATGGCCGGCAGCGCCATGGCGCTGATCGGCCTCATCGCCGCCCTGATGCTGAAACCGGTCCGCCTGCCGCAGGCGGTGATCGCCGAAAAGAAGCCGGCCACCGCCTCGGAGTGATCTGGCGTCCGACCGTTTTTGCCCTATCTTCAAGGGCATGAAACCAGAGGCGCTGCTTCATCCCACCCCGGCCGGGCTGTTCTGCCCCATCGGCCGTTTCCATGTCGATCCGGTCCGTCCCGTCGAGCGGGCGCTGATCACCCACGGCCATTCCGACCACGCCCGCGCCGGCCACGCCAAGGTTCTGGCGACGCGCCAGACGCTCGACATCATGCGGCTTCGCTACGGCGAGGACTTCTGCGGCGAGGAGCAGGCGGCCGCCTTCGGTGAGGAGATCGATGTCGAAGGCGTGCGGGTGAGTTTTCACCCCGCCGGCCATGTGCTCGGCTCGGCCCAGATCGCCATCGAGAGGCAAGGTCTGCGCATTGTCGTTTCGGGCGACTACAAGCGCGGCGTTGACCCAACCTGCGTGCCCTTCGTGCCGGTCGCCTGCGACGTCTTCATCACCGAGGCGACCTTTGGCCTGCCGGTCTTTCACCACCCGGACCCGAAAGACGAAATCGACAAGCTGCTGACCTCGCTGAAGCAGTTCCCCGAACGCAGCCATCTCGTCGGCGCCTATGCGCTCGGCAAGGCGCAGCGGGTCATCCGGCTGATCCGCGATTGCGGCTATTCCGAGCCGATCTTCATCCATGGCGCCTTGGCAAAACTCTGCGACTACTATGTCGGCCAGGGCATCGATCTCGGCGACATAAGACCCGCGACCATCGAGAAGAGCAGCCCCGACGCCTTCAAGGGCGCGGTCATCGTCGGCCCGCCCTCGGCCTTCCAGGATCGCTGGGCACGCCGCTTCAATGAACCGCTGATCGCCTTTGCCTCCGGCTGGATGATGGTGCGCCAGCGCGCCAAGCAGGGCGGCGTCGAACTGCCGCTGGTCATCTCCGATCACTGCGACTGGCCGGAACTACTGTCGACCATCGAGGAGATCGACCCATCTGAAGTCTGGGTGACACACGGCCGCGAGGAGGCGCTGGTGCGCTGGTGCGAGCTGAAGAACATCCCGGCAAGGCCGCTGCATCTGGTGGGTTACGAGGACGAGGGGGATTGATGGGGATGGACTTTTCCGCTCGTGCCGCCGACACCCCCCTCTGCCCGGCCGGGCATCTCCCCCTCAAGGGGGGAGATCGGCAAGACGCGCCTGCGTCGCCCAGTCTTCGACGTTTGCTGGTGGCTAAACATTGCCGCGATTCGATCTCCCCCCTTGAGGGGGAGATGCCTGGCAAGGCAGAGGGGGGTAAGCTACACGCCGCGCCCTCAAAGAGGGGGCAAAAGTGAAACCCTTCGCCACTCTCTTGGACCGCCTCGTCCTCACCCCGTCGCGCAACGGCAAGCTCACCCTTCTCGCCGACTATTTTCGCGATACGCCCGATCCCGACCGCGGTTACGGCCTTGCCGCCTTGGCCGGCGGCCTCGATCTGAAAAGCGTCAAGCCCGCCATGCTACGCGACCTCGTGCTGGAGCGCATGGATCCGGTCCTCTTCCAGTATTCCTACGACTATGTCGGCGATCTCGCCGAGACCATCTCGCTGGTCTGGGACGGCACCCGCAAGGACGAAATCGATGACGATCACCAGCCGCGCCTCGGCGAAGTCGTCACCAGAATGAACTCGCTCGGCCGCACCGAAGTGCGCTCCGCCGTCCGCGACCTGCTCGACAAGCTCGATACGTCGAGCCGTTTTGCTTTCCTGAAGCTCGTCACCGGTGCGCTGCGCATCGGCGTTTCGGCCCGCCTCGCCAAGCAGGCGCTGTCGGATATGAGCGGAAAAGACGTCACCGAAATCGAGACGCTCTGGCATGGATTGACGCCGCCCTATGAACCGCTCTTCGCCTGGCTGGAGGGCAGGGCGGACAAACCGGTCCTCGCCACGCCGGCGATCTTCCACTCGGTCATGCTGGCCAATCCGGTGGAGACCGGCGATCTCGAAAAGCTGGATCCCGCCGATTACGCCGCCGAGTGGAAATGGGATGGCATCCGCGTGCAGATGTCGAGCTACGGCGGCACGAAGAAGCTCTATTCCCGCTCCGGCGACGACATCACCGGCGCCTTTCCGGACGTCGTCGGGTCTATCAATTTCGAGGGCGTCATCGACGGCGAACTGCTGGTCGGCGGCACCGCCCGGTCCAACAATCCGACGCGCACCTTCTCCGACCTGCAGCAACGGCTGAACCGCAAGACGGTGACAACCAAGATGCTCGAAGACTACCCGGCCTTCGTGCGCGCCTATGACCTGCTGTTCGAAAGCGACCGCGATATCCGCGCCGAGACATTTTTCGAACGTCGCAGGCGGCTCCGCGACGTGATCGAACAGGCGCCGCACGACCGTTTCGATCTCTCCGAACTCGTGCCGTTCAGCACCTGGGACGAGCTCGACCGCATTCGCATCGCGCCACCCGATCCGGTCATCGAAGGGGTGATGATCAAACGCAAGGACAGCCCTTATCAGGCCGGCCGCCTCAAGGGGCCATGGTTCAAGTGGAAGCGCGACCCCTACAATATCGACGCGGTGATGCTTTACGCCCAGCGCGGCCACGGCAAGCGGTCGAGCTATTATTCCGACTTCACTTTCGGCGTCTGGGCGGAAACGCCGGATGGCGAGGAACTGGTGCCGGTCGGCAAGGCCTATTTCGGCTTCACCGATGTGGAGCTCGAAGTGCTCGACAAATTCGTCCGCGACAACACCGTCGATCGCTTCGGCCCGGTTCGGGCGGTGCGTGCGGAACCGGATTTCGGTTTCGTGCTGGAGGTCGCCTTCGAGGGCATCAACCGCTCGACCCGCCACAAGTCGGGCGTCGCCATGCGCTTTCCGCGGATCGCCCGCCTGCGCCAGGACAAGCTGCCGCGCGACGCCGACCGGCTGTCGACGCTGACGGCAATGGTGGATGCCAAGGCGAATTAGGCGGTGCCGTTCCCGAATCGTTGAATGGACAGCGCCTTTCACGAGTGCTGAAATCAGATTCGCGCGCAACGGAAGAAATGGATTCCGCAGACATGGCATCAAAAGACATGGCATCAGACCGCATCATTGCCCCGAATTCCCGCTCGATACGCGACGGCGTCACACGCCGGACGCTTTTGGCGGCCGCCGCCGGCGTTTCGGCCGCTGCCATGTTGCCGGCCGCGGCGCGCGCGGAATTCCCCATTCCGGACGTTCCTCCGCTTGAGAAGGAAGACTATGGCGAAGCCCGCAAGCGGTTCCATACCAATCTCTTGAGGAAGGGGCCTTCTCCTGAACAGTCTGCCCCGCTCGGCACGCCCGCAGGCGCCAGGAGGGTGATGTATCGCGGCGGCCCGGATGGCTCGATCGAACTGATCGCCTGGATCTCCTCCTATGAGCCTTCCGCGAAGCTGAAGCCCGCGGTTCTTTTCCTGCACGGCGGCAACGCCACGGGTGACGGCCATTGGGAGCTGATGAAGGCCTATTGGGAAGCCGGCTACGTCGTCATGCTGCCCTCGTTCCGCGGCGAGAACGGCCAGGCCGGCAATTATTCGGGCTTCTACGACGAGACATCGGATGCGCTCGCTGCCGCAAGCTACCTGGAGGACCTGCCGGGGATCGACAAGAACCGCTTCTTCCTCGCCGGCCATTCGAATGGCGGCACGCTGGCGCTGCTCGCCTCGATGACCCGAAAATTCCGCGCCTCGGCGCCGATCTCGGCGGGTGTCAATTCCTGGCGTTATTTCGGCCGCTTCGAGCGCGAAGTCCGTTTCGACGAAAACGACCAGCAGGAATTCGTCATGCGCTCCTCGGTCTGTTTCGGCCACAGCCTCAAATGCCCGACGCTGCTGCTGCGCGGCACCGAGGAACGCCCCTTCGATGCCGACCACCAGCTGCTGATGGATCGGGCAAAATCGACAGGCGTTTCCATCGAGGCAAAGCTCTTGCCCGGCAACCATAACGGCGTCGTGCCGGGCGCGGTCGCCGAGAGCATCCGCTTCTTCAACCAGGTGATAGGGTAGGGTCGAGTGCCCCTGTCATTTTGACGATTTTCGCACTATCTTTCGACCATGGAAACTGCGCAGGACCGCACCATTATTCCAGCAGATTACCCGGAGCTGAAGCAGCTCGTCTGGAGCCGCGATCCGTTGCGCCCGATTCCGGCCGAGGAGGTCTTCTCCATCTATGAGCGCAATTGGCGTTTTGTGGATGAACGCGGCCTCACCAGGCGGGAGGCCGATCTCATCGAGGATCTGGCGCGGGCCTTCGGTGGGGGCGTGATGCTCAAATCCCGATGAAAGATTTCGTTCTCCCCGAACATCGGATCATTGCCGAAGCTCTCTCGCGGATGGATCACCAATACCTTGTCGCGAACGAATGCTGGTTCGGTGGCGGTACTGCGATTGTGTTGAAACTTGGCGAGTATCGGCGTTCGCTGGATGTTGATTTTCTTTGCGCGTCCTCGGACGGTTATCGTGAACTCCGCAGCGCTGCGACCGAGCGGGGTCTCAAGGCTTTTTTTCCGGAATCGATAAAGGCGGTGCGGGATTTTCGCATCGACCAATACGGTCTCCGGACGGTTTTCGAATTCAGGGAACAGCTGATCAAGTTCGAGATTATCCGCGAGGGACGAATTGCTCTGAACGGCGAAATGGATGCCGATCTTCTGATACCGGCCTTGCTTCCTGAAGACATGTTTGCCGAAAAACTGCTCGCCAACGCGGACCGCGGCCAGGATCGTTCGGTGGCTTACCGTGATGCTTTCGATCTCGGGGTGCTGGTTGAGCATTTTGGAGCGATTCCGGGGGCGGCGGTCGAAAAGGCAACGGCCGCTTACGGCGCGGATATAGGACGCAAACTGGCTTGGGTCGTAGATCGACTGCAGGATGCCGAAGAGCGCAATGCGGCCGCCCATTCCCTATTGATGAGACCGGATATGGCGCTCAGGGCGATCTGCGAATTGCGACGCGAGACCGTCCGCCTTTGGCCGGAGCTCGAGGTTCGCTCGGACGATATTTGATCAGCCTCGCGCCAGCCGCATCTGCGATGGTCGGCCCAGACGTCATCTGCTGGAAGCGGGTTCCCATGCCATTCTCCTTTCGATCTTTCCGCCGAACCCTTGGGCTTTCCGTCACGCTCGCTGCGACCGCTGCGGTCAGCGGCTGCCAGATTCCCTTGGTCACCGATACCAGCCGCATGAACCCAGACGTCTTCGTCCAGGAGACGTCGCCGGTCTTCAACGTCGCACCCTATGCGGATCCGCCGTCGAACCAGCCGCCTCCGATGCCGGGTGCCATTCCGCACAAGCGCCAGCTCTATCCGTCGACTTTCCACCAGACCTACGGGTTGCCGATTTCCAACCCGGTCCACCGGGCGATGTATGGCGTGATCCGCGATGACGGCCACACGCTTCCGGCAATCCCTTATTCGCGCATCGATGCCCGCTATCTGCGCCAGGACGTTGATTACCGAACCAGCGAGGCGCCGGGCACGATCGTCGTCGATACCAGGGAGCGCTTCCTTTATCTCGTGCAGCCGGGCGGCAAGGCGATCCGTTACGGCGTCGGCCTCGGCAAGGCCGGTTTCGCCTGGCAGGGCCGCGGCGTCATCCAGCGCAAGGCGGAATGGCCGCGCTGGACGCCGCCGGACGAGATGGTTGCCCGCCAGCCGGATCTGCGCAAATTTTCGGCCGCCGAAGGCGGTGCCAATCCCGGGCTCAACAATCCGCTCGGCGCCCGCGCGCTCTACATCTTCAAGGATGGCCAGGACACGCTCTACCGGGTGCACGGCACGCCGGACTGGCAGTCCGTCGGCAAACAGACCTCGTCCGGCTGCGTGCGCATGTTCAACCAGGATGTCATCGACCTCTTCGACCGCGTGCCCTCGGGCACCCCGATCGTGGTCCTCTGAGCGCGGCAACAGGCTTGGCAATAGACGGAAAGGGCGGCGGTGCCGCTCTTTTTTGTTTGATTCATCTCATGGGTTTGAACCGCCGTGTAGGTCTCGTGAATAGTTGATTAACGACCGCAGACCTATCTTCCCTGCGGAAGGAGCGAGTCGGAACTTTTCGGCCGCCCTGCCGTTAAAGAGCGATTTTGCTGTTCCCTGCGTTTCCTATCGGACGGTCCTGCCTCAGATGATCCTGAACCCTTCGTTTTCCCGCCGGAGTTTTTTGTCTCTCCTCGGTGCGGGCGCGGCCTCCACGCTTGCCGGCTGCGCCTCATCGGTGCCGCGTCCGCTGGCGACCACGGTTGCCTTCCGACCGGAGCCCATTGAAGGTCCCTCGTCGGAACTGGATGTCATGTACGGCTCCATGGTCGACGGCGGTTTCGTCATTCCGGCGATACCCTATCGGCAGATTAACCCGCGCTATTACCGCCAGCAGGTCGTCGATCCGACCGGTGAGCGTCCAGGCACCGTCGTCGTCGATACCGCCTCGCGTTTCCTCTACCTCATCGAGCCGGGCGGCACCGCGATGCGTTACGGCGTCGGCATCGGCCGCGAAGGGTTCGCCTGGCAGGGCGAGGGCGTCATCCAGTGGCGGCAGAGATGGCCGAAATGGACGCCGCCGGACGAAATGGTCGCCCGCCAGCCGGAACTCACCAAATATTCGGCCAAGAACGGCGGCATGCCGCCCGGCCTTCTGAACCCGCTCGGTGCCCGCGCGCTCTACATCTTCAAGAACGGCCAGGACACGCTCTACCGCCTGCACGGCTCGCCGGAATGGAACTCGATCGGCAAGGCCGTCTCGTCGGGCTGCGTGCGGCTGATGAACCAGGATATCATCGACCTCTACGACCGCGTGCCGGAAAAGGCGCGTATCGTGGTGTGGCAGTAATCTCTGTCACAGACGCTTGCTCATCATCCCCGGCGCAACCTAGATTTGCGCCGAAAGGGATTTGCACATGGTCGAGATCGACACCGCTCTCGTGAAAAACCTGATAGCCGCCCAGTTTCCCGATTGGGCGGATTTGTCCGTGCGGCCGGTCGCGAACGGCGGCTGGGACAACCGCACCTTCCATCTCGGCGAGACCATGCTCGTGCGCCTGCCGAGTGCCGAACGTTATGTCGCGCAGGTGGAGAAGGAGCACCGCTTCCTGCCGGCGCTTGGTCCCCGATTGCCGCTTCCCATTCCAGTCCCCCTCGGGCTGGGAAAGCCGGGCGAAGGTTATCCCTGGCCCTGGTCAGTCTATGCCTGGATCGCGGGCGACCGGTCCAGTCTTCAAACGATCGCTAACCTGACCGTTTTTGCCGAGGATCTGGCCGATTTCCTGCTGGCCCTCTGGAAGATCGACGCATCCGACGGCCCGCTTGCTGGCCCGCACAATTTTTTCCGCGGCGGATCGCTTCAAGTCTATGACGCGGAGACACGCCGCTCGATCGATATCCTCTCCGGCGAAATCGATGTGCCGCTGATCACCGAAATCTGGGAACGGGCGCTCGCCTCGACCTGGAAGAACAGGCCGGTCTGGGTGCATGGCGACGTCGCCGAAGGCAACCTGCTCGTCCGGGACGGACGGCTTGCCGCTGTGATCGATTTCGGCAGTTCCGGCATCGGCGACCCGGCCTGCGACCTCGTCATCGCCTGGACCCTGTTCGATGAACCGGCAGCCCGCGCCTTCCGCAATCGAGTAAGGCTCGACGCCGAGACCTGGGAAAGGGCGCGCGGCTGGTGCCTGTGGAAAGCGCTGATCACGGTTGCCGGCGAACCCGGCACAAATCCGCTGGTCAAGGATGAGCATCGCCGCTGGATCGACAGGATCGTTGCGGATCACCTCGGCCAGACCTGATCTCTACGGGAACTAGGCTGGAACTTTTCCGTTGAATTGCGTGAAATGTTCTGGAGGAAGTCGTGCAGCAGAATTCACTATGGCGAGCCTATAGCTACGCTTGGATCACCTTGGCATTTTTTGCTTTCAGTCTTGTCGGACATTGGCTGTTCGGCTGGTTCGCCTTTGTCCAGGAACAGGCCGAGCACGGACAGCCGGTGGAATTTTCCCCCTATCTGGTGGAAATGCTGCGGGATACGTTTGAAAACTGGCAATCGGAATTCCTGCAGCTGCTCTGGCAGGTCGGCGGGCTCGCCTTCTTCCTGTTTCTGGGCTCGCCGCAATCGAAGGAAGGCTCCGATCGGCTGGAGGCGAAGATCGACGTCATCCTGCGCAGAGTGGATCCCGCCGATGGCGAAGGCGTGATCCGGGAACTGGACGAACGTTATTCGGGCCGCCATACGGACGAGCCGGAAGCCCACAAGACGTGAGCGGCGCAAGTTCTGCCACCCTCGCGTTGACCGGTCTCGACCGGCGATGGAGACCATCAGACAGCGGACAGCGCCTCTTTTTCGCTTCCCGCCTTTGTCAGCCTCCCCTTGAGCGCGACAAGTTCGTCGCGCAGGGCCATGGCTTCCTCGAAGCTGCAGCCGGTGGCCTTGCCGATTGCTGCGGTGACCCCGGCCGCCTGGGCTTTCAGCTCTCTGCCCTTTTTCGTCAGCAAAATCTTCACCTGCCGCTCGTCGTCGCGGTCACGCTTGCGGGCGACGAGGCCGGATTGTTCGAGCCGCTTGAGGAGAGGGGAGAGCGTGCCGGAATCCAGCCCCAGCCGGTCGCCGATCGCCTTCACCGGCTGGTCGTCCTCCTCCCAGAGCGCGATCATCACCAGGTATTGCGGATAGGTGAGGCCGAGCGGTTCCAGCAGCGGCTTATAGGTGCGGGTGAAGGCATGCGCCGCGCCGTAGATCGCAAAACACAGCTGCGCATCGAGCTCGATCTCGAAATTATCCGCGTTGCGCGCTTTTTTCTGCATGGCCGGTCCTGCCTTCACGTGCCTGTGCTCTATCTTTTTCGGCAAGCGCATTTTCGCAGGCTTGACGACGAAATGCAATGCGCGTAATTAGATTGTGCGCAATTTGATTGCGGACAATTTTTAACCCAGCACGACTATCAAAGACCAAGGGAGTTAAACCCATGCCTATTCTCTACACCACCAAGGCTTCTGCCACCGGCGGCCGCGCCGGCCATGGCGCCTCCGAAGACGGCGTTCTCGACGTCACGCTGACCATTCCGAAGGAACTCGGCGGCGACGGCGCCCGCGGCACCAATCCGGAACAGCTCTTCGCTACCGGTTATTCCGCCTGCTTCCTCGGCGCACTGAAGAACGTTGCCGGCAAGGAAAAGGTCAAGATCCCGGATGACGCCAAGGTCACTGCAACCGTCGGCATCGGCCCGCGCGACGACGGCAAGGGTTTCGGCATCGAAGTATCTCTCCTGGTGGACATTCCGGGCATGGACAAGGCCCAGGCCGAAGACCTCGTCGCCAAGGCCCATATCGTCTGCCCCTATAGCCACGCGATGCGCACTTCGACCGAAGTGCCGGTCTCGGTCGCCTGATCGTTCTGAAGATTTCCGAAATGGAAAGCCGGCCGCTTGCGCCGGCTTTTTCTATTTGATCCCGCCCAGCGTCGCCCGCAGTTCTGCCGGTCCGCCTTCGCCAAGCTCAGCGTCGATCTCCGCATGCACCCGCTTCCAGATCGGCAGGGCGGCCGACAGCATGGTCATGCCGTCATCTGTGAGGCGCAGCAGCCGGCCGCGCCGGTCCTTCGGATCGACGGTGGTTTCCACCAGGCCGCGCCGTTCCAGCACTTTCAGTGCCGCCGTCAGCGTTGTGCGGTCCATCGCGAGCAGGGTGGCGACCTGGCTCATCGGCGCCGGCTGCGGCCGGTTCAGCGACATCATCAGCGAGAATTGCCCGTTGGTAAGCCCGATCGGCTTCATTGCATTGTCGAAACGCCGGGCCAGCGCCCGCGCCGCCCGCTGCACATGCAGGCACAGGCACGTGTCGCGTACCAGCAGCGTCGTTGAAAAGGGAATCACTTCGATGGTCGGGGTGTTTGACAGCATCGGAAGAGTATGTTGATATCAACTTATTCTGTCAAGCATAGGAGGAGCCTGTCATGGATGTCACCATGTCCCCGAAAAACCCTGTCGTCAGCCGCGAGGAGTGGCTGGAAGCCCGGCGCAAGCTGCTGGCTCTGGAAAAGGAAGAGACCCATCTGCGCGACAAGGTGCGCGCCGAGCGTCAGGCAATGCCCTGGGTAAAGGTCGACAAGGACTACGTGTTCGACACTCCGAAGGGCAAAAAGTCGCTCGCCGAACTGTTCGACGGCCGCAGCCAGCTGCTCGTCTACCATTTCATGCTCGGCCCGGACTGGGATGCCGGCTGCCTCGGCTGTTCATTTCTCTCGGACCATATCGATGGCGCTCTGCCGCATCTCAACAACCACGACGTCACCTATGTCGCGGTGGCCCGCGCGCCGCTCGACAAGATCGAGGCCTACAAGAAGCGCATGGGCTGGAAATTCCCCTGGGTCTCGTCCTTCGGCAGCGATTTCAACTTCGATTATCACGTCTCCTTTACCAAGGAAGACCTCGCCAAGGAGAAGGTGTATTATAACTTCCGCGAGGTCCCGCCGTCAGAGGCGCATGACGAGCTGCCGGGTCTTTCCGCCTTCTACAGAAACGAGGCGGGCGAGATCTTTCATACCTATTCCAGCTATGCCCGCGGCGGCGAAGAGCTGATTGGCACGCTGATGATCCTCGACCGGGCACCACTTGGCCGCAACGAGGATTCGACGATGAATTTCGTCAAGCGCCACGACGAATACGATGAGAAGCCACAGGAGACGGCTTCATCCTGCTGCCATTGAACGGGTTCATTCTGGCGCTTCGAAAAGAGGAGGAGGAAAAGATGAGCACGATGGAAATGCCCAAGCCGCAGGTCGAACACGGCTTTCTGGAAAGGATGGTCGGCCTCTGGGAGGTGACGTCCACCAGCATGGGCCATGACGAAAAATGGGTCGAGGTCTGCCGGTCGCTGAACGGCATCTGGTTCGTCGCCGAAGGCAGCGGCGAGATGCCGGGTGGCGGTGGCCCCGCCACCACCATTCTCACTCTCGGCTACGATCCGGCCAAGGGCAAATATGTCGGCACCTGGCTCGGCACGATGATGAACCATCTTTGGGTCTATGAGGGGGAGGTATCGGACGACGGATCGACGCTCAATCTCTATACGACCGGCCCGGATTTCGCCAATCCCGGCAAGACCGGCGACTACCGCGAGCAGATCATCTTCACCGATGACGATCATCGCGTCTTCAATTCCAGCGCAAAACAGCCGGACGGTTCCTGGAAGCAGTTCATGGAGGCGAACTACGCCCGCAAGCGCTGAGCCTTGCGTGTGTCCAATTCAACGCGTCGGTCGACGCAGTCATTCGTAGAGGAGACGACCATGTTGCAGACCGTTACCGGGTCTCGATCCGAGACCCATGGCAAATTCATCTGGGTCGAGCTGATGACGCCTGATACCGATGCCGGCGGAAAATTCTATTCGTCGGTGGTCGGCTGGAAGGTCAAGGAAATGTCGATGCCCGACATGCCCGCCTATTTCCTGTTCGAGATGGGAGAGGGCGACAATCGGCCGGGCGTCGGCGGCATGATGAACTTTCCGCCGGAACTCGAAGGCAAGATCCCGCCGAACTGGACCGGTTATGTCGCAGTCGACGACGTCGATCAGATGGCCAAGGACTATGTCGCTAATGGCGGCCGCGTCCAGCGTGAGCCGGAGGATATTCCGGGCATCGGCCGTTTCGCGGTCGTCGCCGATCCGCATGGTGCGGTCATCTGCATCATGACGCCGATCCCGCCGGAGAACCCGCCGCAGGCACTGGCGCCCGATGCCGTCGGCAATGTCGGCTGGCGGGAACTTTACGCCGGCAACGGCAAGGAAGCCATGGACTTCTACGGCAAGATGTTCGGCTGGACGCTCGACCACGACTTCGACATGGGCCCGATGGGTACCTACCACATCTTCTCCCATAACGGCCGGCAGATCGGCGGCATGATGACAAAGCCGGCGGAAGTGCCGATGGCCTGCTGGTGCTACTATTTCATTGTCGACTCGATCGACGCCGCCATCGCCCGTTTGACGGCAGGCGGCGGCAAGGTCGTCCATGGCCCGATGGAAGTTCCCGGCGGCTCCTGGATCGTCCAGGCGCTCGATCCGCAGGGCGCTTTCTTCGCGCTGACTTCCGCGAAGAAGTAAGCGGCACAGTCTGTTTTGGCAGGTGTTGGCTGTTTTGGCAGGTGTTGGCCCTCATTCTGAAGTGCATGTGGAGGCGTTGAAAAAAGACGCCGGCATGTCGCCAAAGGGTGAGGGCCTTCCCTTTTTATGCTTCGAAAAACTGATTGCAAAATGGAACTGGTTTGGTAGGTTGGAGCCAATTGCAGATCGCAACTGGTTCAAGGGGAAGGTTATGTCCGATTCCAAACTGACATTCCTGATCGCCCACGGCGCCTGGACCGGCGGCTGGTCGTGGGAGTGGGTGCTGACCCGCCTGCATGCCAGGGGCCACCGCGCCTACGCGCCGACGCTGACCGGGCTTTGCGAGCGCAAGCACCTGGCCAGCCTCTCCGTCAACCTCGACACCCATATCGACGACATCGTCAACGAGGCGGTCTACAAGGACCTGACGGATATCGTGCTCGTCGGCCATTCCTATGGCGGCATCGTCGCCACCGGCGTCGTCGAACGTATGCCCGAGCGCATCCGCTCGATCGTCTATGTCGAGGCCTTCATCCCCGAGGACGGCATGAGCTTCACCGACTACGATCCGGAGGGAGATTATTCCGCGCCGATGATCCCGGTGCCGGAAGGCCCCGGCGGCCATATGCGCGAAGAGGACGAGCTGTGGGCCGCACCGAAGGCGACGCCCCAGCCTTCCGGCACCCTGCGGCAGAAGTTGAAAGTCACCGGCGCCTATCAGCGTGTCCCGAAAAAGACCTTCATCGTCGCGACCGGCTGGGACGGGCCGTTTGGCCGGATGTCGGAGAAATATCGCGGCGCTCCCGGCTGGACCGTGCATGAGCTTGCCTGCGGCCACGATATCCCGATCGACATGCCGGACGAACTGACGGCACTGCTGATCGAGACGGCCTGATGAGGAACGGTTAAGGAGCGGCCGATGGCAAAACTGGTGTTCGAGATGATGATCTCGCTCGACGGCTATATCAACGACGCCCGGGGCGATTTCGACTGGGGACATATCGACGCCGAGGTGCATGGTCACGCCAACGGGGAGGGGCGCCGCTGCGGCCTCGCCGTCTACGGCCGGCGCATGTACGAGACCATGGCGTTCTGGCAGACCTATCGGGGCGATACGCCGTTCGAGGCGGAATATGCGGAAATCTGGCGGCAGACCGACAAGATCGTCGTCTCGAAGACCTTGACCGAGCCGAAAACGCCACGCACGAAACTGGTGACTTCCCTCGATGTCGATGCGATGCGCGATCTGAAGGCGCAAACCGGGCGGGATATTTTCGTCTCCGGCCCGACGCTTGCCGCCGACTATCTGGATGCCGGCCTGGTCGACGAAATCGGCATCTATTACGTCCCCGTCGCGGTCGGCGACGGTACGCCGATGTTCCAGACCCGGAACAAGGTGAAACTCGCGCGCACCGAAGAAGTGCCCTTCGCCAACGGTACCGTCTTTATCCGCTACGACGTCCTGAATGGATCTAACGGATAGAATCTGGGGCTCGGTACCAGAGCGGATGCCGCCTCAAAATATTCCGAATACCCTGGGGGAGATTTTGCAGCATGGCGAAACTCGTTTTTGGAATGAACCAGTCCCTGGACGGTTATGTCGACCATCAGGAAATGGCGACCGGGCCTAAGCTCTTTCGTCACTGGATAGAGCATGTGCGCGATCTGGCGGGCAGCGTTTATGGCCGCCGCATGTACGACACCATGCGTTATTGGGACGAAGACCGCCCCGAGTGGGATGCCGAGCGCCACGAGTTCGCCGCGGCCTGGCGGCGCCTGCCGAAGTGGGTCGTGTCGCGCTCGTTGAAGTCGGTCGGCCCCAACGCCACGCTTGTTGATGATGATGTCGAGGCGATGGTCCGTGGCCTGAAGGCTAGGCTCGTCGGGGAGATTTCAGTGTCCGGACCGGACCTGGCAGGAAGCCTGACGAACCTTGGCCTTATCGATGAGTACCGGCTCTACCTCCACCCCGTCGTGCTCGGCCGCGGCAAGCCATTCTTCACCGGCCCGCGGCCACCGCTCCGCCTTGTTTCCACCGACCGCGTTGGCGAGGACGTGATCAGGCTGACATACGTGCCCGCCTGATCGCGCGTCTCGCCAGACCGATTGCGTCGCCGCGTCGGCAGTCAGTGGCTCATCGAATTGATGCCGTTGAACATCGCGTCGAAATTGCCGTTCTCGACGGCATAACGCAGCGGCTTGCAGCGTTCGACGACGACTTCCTTGACGTCCGGCTGCCGTGTCAGGATATCGATGACCTCGGAGATGAAATCGGCAAGCGGCATGGCGTTCGGGTCGCTCGCCTGGCGCTCGCTCATCAGCGATGTCTGCACATAGGGCGGCACGATCTCGATCACCTGCGGCCCCGCCTCCTTGAGCTGCTCGCGGATCGCCATCGAATAGGAATGGATGGCGGCCTTGGTGGCGGAATAGGTGGGCGTCAGCGCCATCGGCACGAAGGCAAGGCCAGAGGAGACGGTCAGGATCGCGGCATCTTTCTGGGTGCTCAACTGTGGCAGCAGCGCCGCGATCAGCCGGATCGGGCCGAGCAGGTTGGCGGTGATCGTCTGCTCGGCCGTCGAGAGATAGTCCGAGCCGGCGCCGATATGCTCCGGCACCATGATGCCGGCATTGTTGATGACGGCGTTCAGCGACGGATAGGCCGCCGCGAGCTCGGCCGAGAATGACTTGATTGCTTCGGCATCGGAAAGATCGAGCACCATGCCTTTCATGCCGGGATTGGCGGCGGTCACCGCGTCGAGCGTTTCCCGGCGCCGCCCGGTGATGATCACCTGGTTGCCGAGCGCATGGAACGCCTCGGCGAGAGCCCGGCCGATGCCCGAATTGCCGCCGGTGATGAGGATCGTATTGCCGTTCATTTTCATGGTCTTCGCCTTTCCGTGTTGCGTGGCCGGAAAATACGGCTATCAATCTCTTCTCGGAAGAAGGCACCCGAAAGATTTATACGCACCAAAAGGAGAGTGACTGTGGATCAAGGAATTCGCCCGTCGATGCGGTCACCTTCGGGTCGCGAAATTCCCGATGAGATCGATCCGGTTCTGGAAGAGCTGGTGCGCGGCATCATCGGCCAGGTGGCCGACAAATGGACCATGCTGATCCTCGAAGTCCTGGAAGAACACGGCACGCTGCGCTTCACCCAGATCGGTAAGC
Organism: Neorhizobium sp. BETTINA12A; assembly: GCF_023006485.1. Lineage (NCBI taxonomy): Bacteria > Pseudomonadati > Pseudomonadota > Alphaproteobacteria > Hyphomicrobiales > Rhizobiaceae > Neorhizobium > Neorhizobium sp. BETTINA12A. The sequence continues at coordinate 3,306 of NZ_JALBGW010000084.1, read as the reverse complement.
TGACCGGCGGCATCAGCCAGAAGATGCTGACCCAGACGCTGCGGCAGATGGAACGCGACGGTTTCGTGTCGCGCAAGGTCTATCCGGTCATCCCGCCGAAAGTCGAATACAACCTCACGGAACTCGGCCGAAGCCTCAGCGCCGCCTTCTGCGCGGTCTGGGAATGGGCAGCGGCGCGCCACGCCGATATCGAGGCGGCGCGAAAAGCCTTCGAGGAGCGCAACGGGAAAGCCTGAGTTTTTCTCCTTATGGAGGGGAGGAGGTATTTCCTTATCCGGCTGCCACCACCGTTTCCCCGTTTTGACGGCCGGACGATCGCATATGGGACGTGAGACGGTGCGGCGTCCCTAACCCTCCCCCTTGTGGGGAGGGTGGCCGGCAGGCGGGAGGGGTTCGGCTTCGGAACGAAGTCCCCTCCCCAACCCCTCCCCACAAGGGGGAGGGGCTCCACGCACCGTCGTCCCCTCACATGCTATCGCCCTACCGCGAGCGGGGAAAAGGGTGAGGAGCAATTTCTATCGAGTCAGCCACGGCTCGCCGTAAAGAAGCTCTCCGGCCCCTCCACCTCGATCAGCTGCCGGCCTTCCACCTGCCAGAAACGGGTGCCAACCACCCGCACGAAACTGCGGTCGTGGGAGACCAGCAGGCAGCTTGCCTGGTGCGCCATCAGCTCGCTTTCCAACGCCTCCTGCCCGTCGATGTCGAGATGGTTGGTCGGTTCGTCGAGCAGATAGAAATTCGGCTCGCGCAGCCTCAGCGCCAAAAGGCCGAGCCGCGCCTTCTGCCCGCCCGAAAGCTCTGCCACCGGCCGCGCCTGCATCTCCACGGTGATGCCGATGCCGGCGAGCAGCGAGCGGGCCTTCTGGTCGCCGATGTCGAACCGGTGGATGATCGTTTCGTGCGGCGTCTGCCGGTCGTCGAGATCGGCGAGCGACTGGTCGCCGTAACCGAGGATCAGCGTCGGCGTCGCCTTGATGCCGGCGATCGTCGCGGAAGGTTCGGCGATCGCCCGACGCAGCATCGTCACCAGCCGCGTCTTGCCGGTGCCGTTGCGGCCCAGCAGCACGATACGGTCGCCCTGGCAGATGAACTGCTTGCCGGTCCTGAACAGAAGCGTGCCGTCCGGCGTCGTCACCGCCGCATCCTCCAGCGTTACCAGCACCTTGGCATGGGTGCCCCGATTGGCGAGGCGGATCGCGCCGGCCGAGCGTTCCAGATGCGCCGGCCTTGCCGCGTCCTCCAGCTTCTCGGCGCGTTCTTTCAGCTGCTTGGTCTTGACCACCAGCAGGTCGCTGCCCGAATTGATGCCGATATTCTTCAGCTTCGCCGCCTGCCGGCGCAGCTGGTCGGCCGTCTTGATGTCGCGTTCGTAGCGCTTGGCATCCGCCGCATCCGCCTCGTCGAGCGCTGCCCGTGCTCTGGAATAGGGGAGGGAGAAGGCTTGAGAGTTCTCCGGCCGCAGGAAAAGCGTGCGGTTGGTCACAGTGTCGAGAAAGGCGCGGTCGTGGCTCGACAGGATCACCGGCATGTCGCGGGGGAGCGCGTTCAGCCAGTCTTCCAGAAGCGCGATCTTGGCAAGATCGAGATGGTTGGTCGGCTCGTCGAGCAGCAGCGCGTCCGGCTCGGTCACCCAGGCCCGCGCGATCAGCGCCAGCCTCTGCCAGCCGCCGCTCAGCGCGGCAAGCGGCCGTTCGCGCAATCCCTCCGGCACCTCCATCCCTTCAAGCGCGACATCGGCACGCCAGCTTTCGCTGTCGATCTGATCCGCCGGCAGCGCCTGGAGCACGGCCTCGCGAAAACTCGCCTGCATCAGGGCGGGCGGCACATTCTGCTCCACCATGCCGATCGTCAGTCCCCGGCTTCTGGTGATCTCGCCCTCGCTCGCATCGAGCGTGCCGGCGATGCATTTCAAGAGCGTGGACTTGCCGCGCCCGTTGGCCGCGACGATACCGATCCGGTCGCCGGCATTGATGCTGAGGTTGAGCCCGGAAAACAGCGGGCTGGACAGGGTGATTCCGAGATTGCGGAGGTTGATGAGGCTCATTTGTCGTTCTCTGGTCTTGGCTTGCAGGCACAGGACATCGCGGGCACTCGCGGCCATCGTCGATGTCATGCACAGTTTGCAGCGTGTTCGGAAATCGCAGCTATGCACGAGCGGGCGCTCGGCGCTGCGGGCCACGAAGGGCAGACCAGGAAGGTGTATTTTAAGAGAAACGGCCTCTGGTCAGCCCTGCAAACGCATTTGCAGGGCGTCGACGGGACCACGCGTCCGGTAGTACCGGAAATAGAAATTGTGCACGTGACCCTCCTTTCTCTTGAATGGCACAATGGCCAAATATCATCGCATATGGGCGAATGCAACCGGACGACGCTCGGCCGGCATATTGCCGCGGAGCTTGCTCAGGGCGGTTCGGCTGCTATAAGCGGCCACCGCCGACCGGCGAATTGTTGATTTTAAGGAGCGACGCCGATGGCTGGCGATGATGACGAATACGTCTATGACGAAGCGACCGGCGAATGGCGCCCGGCGTCCGAACTGGCTGCGGCCGCAGGTGCCGGTGCCGCCGAGGTTCGCGACGCCTCCGGCACCCTCCTCAAGGACGGCGATTCCGTCACCCTGATCAAGGACCTCAAGGTCAAGGGCGCCGGCCAGACCCTGAAGCAGGGCACGGTCATCAAGTCGATCAAGCTGACCGACAACCCGGAAGAAATCGACTGCCGGCATGAGGCGATCAAGGGCCTCGTGCTGCGGACGGAGTTCGTGCGCAAGCGGTGAGAAGTCGGGTCGCTGCCAAGCTTACTCGCTTTGCGGGCGGCGCCGCACCCCCCTCTGCCCTGCCGGGCATCTCCCCCTCAAGGGGGGAGATCGGCCAGAGGCGGGCTCCGAATTCTCTTTTGGGCGACGGCCCATTAGCCTTGGGCGACAATGTATATCAGCGCTAACCCTCGACCTTGATTGGGGCACGGTGCAAGCCCCATCCGATCTCCCCCCTTGAGGGGGAGATGCCCGGCAGGGCAGAGGGGGGTATCACGGGCGCGACAGCCAACTAGCAACCGAAATCCGACAAGCCTCCCCGCGAATTAGCCCGGCGCTCCCCTACCGCTTCAAGCTCCCCAAGATCCCGCGCACGATCGCCCGGCCGACCTGCGTCGCAACCGTCCGGGTCACGCTCTTCATCGCTGCTTCGATGATCGTTTCGCGCTGATAGCCGGAGCGGCGCGGCTGGGCGCGGTTCTGGTCGTTGTCGTCGTCCTTGCCGCCGAAGCCCGGCAGGGTCCAGCCGGTCGTCTCGCCGGAACCGGCGG
>NZ_JALBGW010000083.1:0-20685 GCF_023006485.1 Neorhizobium sp. BETTINA12A | reverse complement strand
GGCCCGGTCTTCAGCCCGGCGCGGCGCAGGACGCGGGAGAAATAGACAAGGTTGTCTGCAAGCCGCCCATCGCCGGGCCTTGCCGCGCCAAAGCCTCCAGCGCCGGCCGGAACCGGAGGCGTGATCATACCGTCTTCGCTGAAACCAGCCGCCATGGCCCTAGCCCGCTGCCAGAAGTTCGGCCTTCACTTCGGAAAGCACCCGCTCGCCCTCTCCGCCTTTGATACGCGCGATATCGTCCTGATATTTCAGGAGCGTGCCGAGCGTGTCGGCAATCGTTTCCGGATCAAGCGCAATCCGGTCGAGCTCGGTCAGCGCCGTCGCCCAGTCGATGGTTTCGGCGACGCCCGGGTTCTTGAAGAGGTCCACCGTCCGCAGCTTCTGCACATAGGCGACCACCTGCCGCGACAGGATTTCCGAGCATTGCGGCACCTTGCGGCGGATGATCTCCAGTTCCTGGGCCGCATCCGGATAATCGACCCAGTGATAGAGGCAGCGCCGCTTCAGCGCGTCATGGATTTCGCGGGTGCGGTTGGTGGTGATGATGACGATCGGCGGCTCTTGCGCCTTGATCGTGCCAAGTTCGGGGATCGTCACCTGGAAGTCAGACAGCACTTCCAGGAGGAACGCTTCGAAGGCCTCGTCCGTGCGGTCGAGTTCGTCGATCAGGAAGACCGGCGCCGGACCACCAGGCTGGCCAAGTGCCTGCAGCACCGGCCGGCGGATCAGGTGGCGTTCGGAAAACAGATCCGCCTCGATGCGGGTGCGATCCTTGACGCCGGATGCCTCCGAAAGCCGGATGTCCAGCATCTGGGCCGGATAATTCCATTCGTAGACCGCCGAGGAGATATCGAGGCCCTCGTAACACTGCAGCCGGATCAGTGGCCGGTTCAGAGCCTTGGCCAGCGTCTTGGCGATCTCGGTCTTGCCAACGCCGGCTTCGCCCTCGAGGAAGAGCGGGCGTTTCATCTTCAGCGCCAGGAAAATCACCGTGCCGAGCGAGCGCCCTGCGAGATAATCCTCACCGCCTAAAAGCGCGATGGTTTCGTCAATCGAGGTCGGCAGAGCGCTTTTTGTTCCGTCAGGCATGACTACACCCTTTCAAACGGCGTTCTATAATGTGCGAAAGCCGCGATCCAGATAGATGAGCGAGGGGTTCGCCTCGCCGAAATGCATGGCCCTCACTTCGCCGAACATGACAAAATGGGTCGAAACCCGCTTGATGTCGGTCAACCGGCAATCGAAGCTGACGACGGCATCGGCAAGAACCGGGGCGCCAGTCACCAGCGTCTTCCAATCTCCGAGCGCGAACCGCTCGTCCGCCGGAACGCCGCTCAAGCCCGCAAATGCCGTCGCCAGCGCCTGATGATGCGCCGCCAGCGAATTCAAAGCAAAGATGCCGCTCTTCTCGAAGATGGCATTGTTGACGTTGCTGCCGTTCAGGCAGACGAGCACGGTCGGCGGGTTGTCCGAGACCGAGCAGGCTGCTGTCACCGTCACGCCGCGCCTGATGCCTTCGAATTCCGTCGTCACAACCTGGACATGGCCAGCGTACCGCGCCATGCCGTTTCGGTAGTGGACGGGATCGAGGAGAGGCTGGTCCGTCAAAGGCATCTCTTGAAAGGCATCCAGGGACTGCCGTCAGTCCTGCATTACTCTTCGAGATATGGTGGCAAAAACTCTTGATGTCCACCGGACTTGCGGCTTTTTGCTTGCAAAAGCCGATTCTCTTTGACGGCTGCGACCAGAAGGCTAAATGTCACTTCAAAGAAGAATCCCAGGGAAAACATGACAGCACGACGTTTCATCATCGCCGGACTGCTGGCTTCATTTCTCGGATGCGGATCGGCATCGGCGGCAATGATCGGCGTCGTGGCGCCACGCTCCGGTCCATACGCACCGCTCGGCACCCAGGTCTTCCAAGGCGCCCGCGCAGCAGCGGAAGCGGCCGGCGACACCGTTGTCGAGATCGATGAAAGCTGTGACGAGAACGGCGGTGCTGCCGCGGCCAAAAATCTGGCCGACGCAAAAGTGTCCGCCGCAATCGGCTTCCTCTGCGTCGAAACGCTTTCCACCGCATTGCCGCTGCTGAAGGCAGCCCAGATCCCGGCAATTACCATCTCTGTCCGCTCGAAGATCCTGATGGAAGACACGCTGCGCAATGGCTGGCCTTTCTTCCGCATGGCGCCGGCCGAAGGCGACGAGGCGGAAAAACTGTCGGAAACCATTCTCGGCATCTGGAAGGCAGAGCCGATCGCACTGGTCGAGGACGGCACGATCTACGGCCGCGAGCTTGCGAGCGCCATCCGCCAGCGTCTCGAACCGATGGGCATCATGCCGATCTTCACCGACACCTTCCGGCCGGGCCAGGAGCAGCAGGTGGCGCTGGTGCGCCGTCTCGCCAAGGCGGGCGCAAGCCATGTGTTCGTCGGCGGCGACCGCAACGACATGGCGATCATTGCCCGCGACGGCGCTTCCGAGAACATTCCGCTCACGCTGCTTGGCGGCGATAACTTGCGTGCAGCAAACCGTCCGGTGCCGCTGCGCGACGGCGTTTTAGCCGTCGCCCTTCCGGATTATGCCGCCCTGCCCTCCGCGGCAGCAGCCGTCGCAGCCTTGCGCGCAAAAAATATCGACGCGACCGGCTACATGTTGCCCGCTTATGCCGCGACCGAACTGGTTCACCAGGCGGCGACTACGGCGGCAGGCCAGCCTTTGGCGCAGACGATCGGCAGCCGTTCCTTCAATACGGTGATCGGCCCGATTGCCTTCGATCGCGGTCATGAACTGAAGGATAATCCGTTCCGCCTGCTCGAATGGCGTGGATCGACGTTCACCCTGTCGCGTCCGGCGACCGAGTGACGTTGTTCCCGTGACATCGCGATGTTAGAGGGACAGCCGACAACCGGAGATTTTCGACCCATGACCCTGGCCGCGCCCCTGCCGATCCGCATCGCCCCGTCCATTCTCGCTGCCGATTTTTCGAAGCTCGGCCAGGAAGTTCGCGACGCCGTCGAAGCGGGAGCCGAATGGGTCCATCTCGACGTGATGGACGGGCATTTCGTGCCGAACATCTCGTTCGGGCCTGATGTGATCAAGTCGCTGAGGCCGTATACGACCGCCTTCTTCGATTGCCACCTGATGATCTCACCCGCCGATCCTTACCTCGAAGCCTTTGCCAAGGCCGGATGCGACGGCATCACCGTACATGTCGAAGCGGGGCCACACCTGCACCGCTCGCTTCAGACGATCCGCTCGCTCGGCAAGAAGGTCGGCGTCACGCTCAACCCGGCAACACCGCTCTCGGCGATCGAGAACGTTCTCGACGACATCGACCTGATCCTGATCATGAGCGTCAATCCCGGCTTCGGGGGCCAGAAGTTCATCCCCGCGATGGTCGACAAGATTCGCGATGCCAGGACAATGATCGGCGGCCGGCCGATCGAGCTCGAAGTCGACGGCGGCATTACCGCCGCGACGATCGGCGCGGCAACCGCTGCGGGCGCCAATGTCTTCGTTGCAGGATCTGCGGTTTACAAAGGCGATGGAATCGCGGCCTATCGTGAGAATATCGCGCGGCTGAAAGCTGCGGCGGAGGACGGACGCAGATGATGTCAGGCTTGCGATCTTCGGTTCCGGCATTTGCGGCGATAATGTTCGCCGGCTCCACATCGGCTGCCGATATCGCGAGCGTCCGCCCGATCGGCTTTTCTTCCGACGGCGCCGTTTTCGCCTTCGAGGAATACGGTATCCAGGACGGATCCGGTTTTCCCTATGCCAATATCTTCGCGCTCGACCTCAACAAGGATACCTACCTGCCGGGTACGCCGTTTCGGGTCCGGCTGGAGGAGGACGGTGCGACGATCGCCAAGGCCCGCTGGCAGGTCCACAATGACGCGGATGTGATGGTCGAAACTCACGAGCTCGCCAATCATCCGGGTGAACTCGTCGCCTTCAATCCGATCACCGAGCTCGGCACCGACGCGCATCAGCTCCGCTATCGCAGCGTGCCGGCCCTGCCTCCTGTCGGAGAAGCCAATACGCTCGTTCTCGAGGAGGTCCCTCAGCCTCTCGATCCGCAATGCGAGGGCATAGTCGAAAAGACGGTCTCCCTGCGCCTGCGCTTTACCGAACGGAACGGAAAACCGGTCGATGACATGGTCCACGAAGACCAGCGCATTCCCGCCTCACGCGGCTGCGTCACCGGGTACCGGCTCGCCGGCGTCGTCACCGGCTCATCGCTCGAAGGTGCTCCGGTCGAAGTCGCGTTGGTCATGGTCCTCAGCGCCGGTTTCGAGGGCCAGAACGGACGCTGGATCGCCGTTCCGGTCAAAACGACGCCCTGATCTCGTTTGATCGGCCTCAAAAACTTGAGCTTCGCCGCGCTTCTTGCTACAGCGCAGCCGACACTCGTGAAGGAAACGACAAACCCATGATCTCCCGTTACTCGCGGCCCGAAATGGTGGCCATCTGGTCGCCCGAAACCAAGTTCCGCATCTGGTTCGAGATCGAGGCACATGCCTGCGATGCGCTTGCGGCGATCGGGGTGATCCCGAAATCGGCAGCGGAGACGATCTGGGAAAAGGGTGGCAGCGCCACTTTCGATGTCGCGCGCATCGATGAGATCGAAGCCGTCACCAAGCATGACGTCATCGCGTTCCTGACCCATCTTGCCGAATTCGTCGGTCCGGACAGCCGCTTCATCCATCAGGGCATGACCTCTTCCGACGTGCTCGACACCTGCTTCAGCGTGCAGCTGGTGCGCGCCACGGATCTGCTGCTTGCCGATATCGACAAGCTGCTCGAAGCGCTGAAGCGTCGCGCCTTCGAGCACAAGGACACGGTCACGATCGGCCGCAGCCACGGCATCCACGCGGAGCCGACGACGTTCGGCGTCAAGCTCGCCCAGGCCTATGCGGAATTCGACCGTAACAAGACGCGTCTGCTCGAAGCCCGCGACGAGATCGCCACTTGCGCGATTTCCGGCGCCGTCGGCACCTTTGCCAATATCGATCCGCGCGTCGAGGAACATGTCGCCGCCGCCATGGGCCTGAAGCCGGAACCGGTCTCGACCCAGGTCATTCCGCGCGACCGTCACGCCATGTATTTCGCGATATTAGGCGTCATCGCCTCGTCGATCGAACGGCTGTCAATCGAGGTCCGCCACCTGCAGCGCACCGAAGTGCTCGAAGCGGAAGAGTTTTTCTCGCCGGGCCAGAAGGGCTCGTCGGCGATGCCGCACAAGCGCAATCCGGTGCTGACCGAAAACCTGACGGGCCTCGCCCGCATGGTGCGCTCCTATGCGTTGCCGGCGATGGAGAATGTGGCGCTTTGGCACGAGCGTGATATTTCGCACTCTTCGGTCGAGCGCATGATCGGCCCGGACGCGACGGTGACGCTCGATTTCGCCTTGGCGCGCATGACCAGCGTGATCGACAAGCTGCTCGTCTACCCTGAGAATATGATGAAGAATATGAACAAGTTCCGCGGGCTTGTTCATTCGCAGCGGGTGCTGCTTGCCCTTACGCAAGCCGGCGTCTCTCGCGAAGATGCCTATCGCCTCGTACAGCGCAACGCCATGAAGGTCTGGGAAGAAGGCAAGGATTTTCTCGAGGAGCTGCTGGCGGACCAGGAGGTCCGTGCCGCACTGTCCGAAGCGGACCTGCGCGAGAAATTCGACCTCGGCTATCACACCAAGCATGTAGACACGATCTTCCGCCGGGTTTTCGGCGAGGCTTGATCTTGACCCTCGGCGAACACAGATAGGCGCCATGAAGGCATCCGAAGCAGATATACTGATCGTCCCCGGCTACACCAATTCCGGGCCACATCACTGGCAGACCCGTTGGGAGCAGAAGCTGACGACGGCCCGCCGGGTCGAGCAGGACCAATGGTCAAAGCCGGTGCGCGAGGACTGGATTGCACGGGTCGCCGAAGAGGTGAACTGCGCGACGCGGCCCGTCGTCATCATCGCCCATTCGCTCGGCATCCCGACCGTCATTCACGCCATTCCGCTGTTCACGAAACCGGTGGTCGGCGCCTTTTTCGTGGCCCCGCCGGAAGTGGACAATCCGTCCATCCGGCCCAGGCACCTGCAGACCTTCGGGCCCTACCCGCGCGATCCGCTCCCCTTCCCGTCGCTGACGATCGCGAGCCGCAACGATCCGTTCGGCTCCTATGAACACGCGGACGACATCGCGTCTGCCTGGGGTTCGATGCTCGTCGATGCCGGAGAAGCTGGCCATATCAACCAGGATTCCGGCCATGGCCCCTGGCCCGAAGGCACAATGGTTTTTGCCCAGTTCCTCAGCCGTCTGAAGCCATAGAAACATGGTGCAATGGGCAGTGCCCCATAATTTCAGGGTGTGTCAATTCGAACAGCATTTTTAAGCCGGATTTAATTGACACTTGCTAAGGTGTCCGCTCGTTTTGTAGCGCCAGGCTGTGCCGATGCCGTCAAATGTTCTCTCGCGCCTATTGGACTCCGGCCTAGGAGAAGAGATCGGCGTTCTTGAGACGGTGTTCCAGGCGGCCCCGTTTCCGATTGCCATCGTCGACCACGCCGCTACGCTGTTGTTTGCGAATGGCACATTCAGACGCGAATGGATGGGCGACGGCCGTCAGCCGGCGGCTTTGTCAGCCATCCTGCATCCGGGTGACCAGGACAGTTTCCACCGGACGATCCAGGGCCTGTCTCTCGATTCTCCCGCGGAACGCCTGGAACTGCGCGTCCCGGATCCGAACGGTTCGCAGCGATGGGTGGTAGCCACCTTCGCGCCGCTCGGCAAAAACCTAAAAGGTCAGATTCTCTCTGCGGTCCACCTGACCGACATCACCGATCAGAGACGGCAGGTCGAAGAGCTTATCGAACGTGAAAGCCGTTGGGACAACGCGCTTGTCAGCTCCGTCTCGGGGGTCTGGGATCACAATTATGCGACCGGCCAGAAATATTACTCGCCGGTGTGGCGGCAGATTCGCGGAATGTCGCCGGAGGATCCACTGGCCGCCAGCACGAAGGAATGGCTGGAGCTCGTGCATCCGGACGACCACGACCATGTCATTCATGCCATCGAGCGGCAGAATGCCGGCGATCCGGCCTATGCCGTCTTCGATTATCGCGAACGCCACAAGCAAGGGCATTGGATCTGGATCGAATGCCGGGGTGCGTGCGTCGAATGGGACGCGAACGGCAAGGCGACCCGCGTCGTCGGCACGGACACGGATATCACCGCCCGCAAGGCCGCGGAGGAGACAACCGCACAGATGTCACGACGGCTCGACATGGCCCTCGAAATATCCGGCATCGGCGTCTACGAATCCGATTTCTCCACCGGCGAGGTCGAATGGGATGAGCGGATGTTCCGTATCTATGGGCTGGCAAAGAGCGAGGAAGTGAAGATCGGCGGGCTCTGGGAGAGCTTCCTGCACCCGGACGATGCCGCCCGGGTCCAGGCAAACGTTCTCGACAATATCGAGGAGGGCAAACGCTTTTTCGATGAATACCGCGTGATACTGCGGGACGGCTCCGAACGTGTGATACGCACCCGCACCATGTCCTTCATCGACGGTAACGGTCACCAGAAGATGGTCGGCGCCAACTGGGATGTCACCGCCGATGTGACGCTCCACCGCGAACTGGAACGGGCAAAGACCCTTGCCGAGGCGCGTAACCGCGAACTCGAAGCCGCCCGCAGCAGCATCGAGCACAATGCGATGCACGACTACCTGACCGATCTCCCCAATCGGCGTTATCTCGACGAGATGCTGGATCGCATGGCGGCGGAATGCGCCCGCGACCGGCACGGCATCGCAATCCTGCATATCGACCTCGATCGCTTCAAGCAGATCAACGACACGCTCGGCCACAGCGCCGGCGACACGATGCTGAAGCATGTGGCGAAAGTTCTCAAAAGCACGATCCGCAAGGGAGATTTCGTCGCCCGTATCGGCGGCGACGAGTTCGTCATCCTGTCGAAATTCGAAGGTTCGCCACGCAAGCTCTCGCATCTGGCCGACCGCATCATCAAGGAACTGCGCAAGCCGGTATCCTATGAGGGCCACGACTGCCGTTTCGGTGCCAGCATCGGTATCGCCTGCCATACGGGAGCGGATGTGGATGCGAGACAGCTTCTCCTGAACGCCGATATCGCGCTCTACCGGGCCAAGAGCCGGGGCCGCAACCGGCATGAATTCTTCTCGGCCGATACCCAGAATGAGATCATCAGCACGAAGCGGATTTCAGACGAGATCCTGCTTGCTCTCGAGCGTGACGAATTCATTCCGTATTATCAGCTGCAGTTCGATGCGGCGACGCTGGAGATTTCCGGCGTGGAAACGCTGGCGCGGTGGATGCACCCGGAGCGGGGCATGCTGTCTCCGGACAAATTCCTCGAAATGGCCGAAGAGCTCGACGTCGTCTCGGTCATCGACGGAACCATACTCGACAAGGCGCTTGCCGATTTCCGCGATTGGCGCAGCAATGGCCTCTCGATCCCAAAACTCTCGGTCAATGTTTCATACCGGCGGCTGCACGATGCCTCGCTGCCACGCAAGCTCAAGAAGCTGAAGATCGAGCCGGGGACCGTATCCTTTGAGCTCCTGGAATCGATATTCCTCGACGATTGCGACGACGATATCCTGAAGAACCTCGCCCGGATCAAGAAGCTCGGCATCGATATCGAGATTGACGACTTCGGCACCGGCCATGCGTCGATCATCAGCCTCCTCCGGCTCAATCCGCGTGCGCTGAAGATCGACCGCGAGCTCGTTCGTCTCGTCTCGCAGTCGCAAAAGCAACGCAAGATGGTCGGATCGATCATCGAGATCGGCAAGTCGCTGAATATCGAGGTCGTCGCGGAAGGCGTCGAGACCACGGAACAGATTCGTATCCTGCGCGATCTCGGCTGCGATGTCCTGCAGGGTTATGCGCTCGCAAGGCCGATGCCGCGCAGCAGCATTCCGGATTTCATACTTTCGGGCCGTTGGCGCACGGGCGAAAGCACACAGCCCGACGGCCGCAAGCGACACGCCACGGACAACTGAGCCGGTCTCATCCACAGAAACAGAAAGCTGCGCCCGACCGGACGCAGCTTCTATATCAGTCTGGTGAAATGCAGCTTACTGGTTCTCGATCTGATCGACCGCCTGAGCCAGAAGCTCCAGCATCTTGGAGCGGATATCCTGGTCCGAGATGGAAACGCCGGCGGCATCGAGATCGCTACGCAGCTTGCGGAAGACATCCTCGTCACCCGCTTCCTCGAAGTCGGCAACGACGACTTCCTTTGCGTAAGCTTCGGCATCCGTCTTGCCGAGCAGGCCGGCCGCCCAGAGACCTGCGAGCTTGTTGCGACGGGCAAGTGCCTTGAACTTCAATTCAAGATCCAGGGCAAACTTGTTTTCAAAGGCTTTTTCGCGATCGCTGAGGCCACTCATCTCGGGTCTCCCAAAGTAAACTTTTATGGGACCCCCTTAATCAAAAGACGAGCGAAGCGCAATCGGCGGCGTGTCGATTCCGACACTGGCGGACGCAGAATCCCGATACGAAATTGACGAATGGCAATTACATCACAGGAAAGCTTCGGCTTCGCGTAAAGAGCAGCTACCGCATCCAGCATCATGCCCTCGCTTCCTTGGCCGCCCCGATCGGCAGGTTGTGCATCCAGGTCCATAGCTCGTCACCGGAAACGACGACACCGGCGGCGTCGAAATCATGACGCAATTGGGTGGCTATGTTCCTGCAGAGCTTTGCCGTCGAGGCGGAAAAACCTGATCCGAACCCGGCCGCCTGTGTCGGCAATGCAAGCCGAGGCCCCTTAAGACCCCGGCGACGAGATTCCGCGCGAAACTGCGAGCTGCGGTCATAGGCAAATTTGCCCCAAACGCCCTTGGCGCCATCACGACGAAGGTGCACATCATGATCCCCTGTTTTCCCTGTTTATTGCCGCTCGTGGGATCCGGACATCCTAATTGCTAGAGCAAAACCTTTGAAAACCTGTGTAGTCTGGAGGTCAACGATTCTTGGTTACGCTTCGCCAACCCCTCGCCTACAAAGGTTTTGGAGGCCCGCATTGTGAAACCCGTTCTTTTCCGATAAGGGACCGCTCAAACATCATCCATTGCGTCCCGCAGGGCGCCAACAACGAGATAAAAATCATGAACCGTCGCCGCCGTATCTACGAAGGCAAGGCCAAGATCCTTTATGAAGGCCCTGAGCCCGGCACGCTGATCCAGTTCTTCAAAGACGATGCCACAGCCTTCAACAAAAAGAAGCACGGCGTCATCGACGGCAAGGGCGTCCTCAACAACCGCATTTCGGAATACCTCTTCACCCATCTGAACAAGATCGGCATCCCGACGCATTTCATCCGCCGGCTGAACATGCGCGAACAGCTGATCAAGGAAGTGGAGATGATTCCGCTCGAGATCGTGGTGCGCAACGTCGCCGCCGGCTCGCTCTCGACCCGCCTCGGCATCGAGGAAGGCATGGTCCTGCCGCGTTCGATCATCGAGTTCTACTACAAGTCCGATGCGCTCGCCGATCCGATGGTTTCCGAAGAGCATATCACCGCTTTCGGCTGGGCGAACCCTGCCGAGCTCGACGACATCATGGCGCTTGCCATCCGCGTCAACGACTTCCTTTCCGGCCTTTTCCTCGGCGTCGGCATCCAGCTCGTCGATTTCAAGATCGAATGCGGTCGCCTGTTCGAAGGCGACATGATGCGCATCATTCTTGCCGATGAGATTTCGCCGGACAGCTGCCGTCTTTGGGACATCGAGACCAAGGAAAAGATGGACAAGGACCGCTTCCGGCAGGACCTGGGCGGTCTGGTGGAAGCCTATTCGGAAGTGGCGCGCCGTCTCGGCATCATCAATGAAAACGAACCCGTCCGCGGCACCGGACCGGTTCTCGTCAAGTAATTGGGGGTAGATCAGTGATCAAGGCACGCGTGACGGTCACGCTCAAAAATGGCGTTCTCGATCCGCAGGGCAAGGCCATCGAAGGCGCGCTCGGCAGTCTCGGCTTTTCCGGCGTCGGCCATGTCCGCCAGGGCAAGGTCTTCGACCTGGAGCTCGAGGGCGCCGACAAGGCGAAGGCCGAGGCGGACCTGAAAGCCATGTGCGACAAGCTGCTGGCAAACACTGTGATTGAGAACTATACTATCGCCCTCGACTGAAGGTTGCGGAGCGTGTGATGGCTGAAGTCACGAATGAACTGATGTATGAGCTGCTGAAGCGCGTGCACGCCGATATTGCTGATCTGAAAGTCGACCAGCGCGAGCTTAAGGCCGAAATGAATGCGATGCGTGGTACCATGGTCTCCATGCATCAGGATATTCATAACATCTACATGACTTTGGAGAGGCACAGCCAGCGTCTCGACCGTATCGAAAACCGCCTCGAGCTGCGCGAGCTCGCCGAGGCCCAGGCAAGGTTTGAACCGCACCCATGAAATCCGCCGTCGTTCAGCTTCCCGGTCTCAATCGCGATCGCGACATGATCGCTGCCCTCACCAAGATTTCCGGCAAGGCGCCGATCACCATCTGGCAGACGGAGACCGACATTCCGGATGATGTCGACCTCATCGTCATTCCGGGCGGTTTTTCCTACGGCGACTACCTGCGCTGCGGAGCGATCGCGGCTCGCATGCCGGTCATGCAGGCGATCAGGGACAAGGCAGACAAGGGCGTCAAGGTACTCGGCGTCTGCAACGGGTTCCAGATCCTCGTTGAAGCCGGCATGCTGCCCGGCGCGCTGATGCGCAATTCCTCGCTGAAATTCGTCTGCAAGGAAGTGAAGCTCGAAGTGGTCAATGCCGACACGGATTTCACCCGGGCCTATGAAAAGGGCCAGGTGCTCCGTTGCCCGGTCGCCCATCACGACGGCAATTATTTCGTCGATGCGGAGACGTTATCGGGCATGGAAGATCGTGGCGAAATCGTCTTCCGTTATGCCGAAGGCACCAACCCGAACGGCTCGCTGAACGATATCGCCGGCGTCATGAACAGCCGCGGCAACGTGCTCGGCATGATGCCGCACCCGGAAAACCTGATCGAGGCCGCCCATGGCGGCAATGACGGGCGCGGGATTTTCGCCTCGGCGCTCGATGTCATCGCCGCGACCGCCTGAACCTTCATCTTATCCGGATCGATCCTAGAACGACCGAAACCACGTCAGGACGTTTTGATGCCGTTCTCCCATCGCCTGCCCGCCATCTCGTCTCTCGTGATCCTCGGCGTGGCGCTGTCCGCCTGTCAGCCGGGACGTCCCGCGGCGGTGACGGCCGACCGCGCCGCACTTCCGACCATGGAACGCGTGGCGCTAGCCGCCAATAGCTGCTGGTTCAAGTCGGGCGATGCGGCGTTCAAGCCCTATCGCCTGGCACCGGAACTCAACTCCTTCTCCGGCCGGCCGCGCATTCTCGCCGTGCCGCGCAACAGCCCTGAGTCGCGTCCGATGCTGGTCGTCCAGGCGGAAGGCAATCCCGCCCGCCTTGACGCTTTCGGCCCGATGATGAGCGGCCCCGATGGGGAGAGGATCAAGCGCGACGTCCTGCGCTGGGCCCGCGGCGCGACGGGCTGCTGATATTAACCATCTGTATTTACGCATTAATATGTAATCTGTTGCACGCCTGCACCGGCCTGTCCAAATCGTCACATTTTTTGGCCACAAGTGATAACACAGTGTGAACGGTGCTGGACGGCGTCAAAGTGCCATTGTACCACTTCGATCTGGAAGAGTGGGCGAGCGCACCGAGTGCGGATCGCACCGGCCGCCGTCATGGCGGCGCTTATGAGGGCGGTGTAATGAACAAGGCATTTTTCGCATCTGCAATTGGAGCCATCCTTCTGGCTTCGGGCATATCGTCCTCGGCATTTGCTCAGGAACGTCTGTTCGATGAAGTGCGAATCGGCGTCTCCGGTTCGATCCAGAGCGCGAGCACTTTCGAGAAGGGTGCCTTCCCGTCCGCTACCGTCTTCTTCGACCCCTTCGACCAGCGTCACGCCGAGAGCTTCATGGACCACATGCTGCGTCCGCGCGTCCATGTCGGCGCGATCGTGTCAACGGCAGGCGAAGCAAGCCAGGTGTTCGCCGGTTTCACCTGGACTGCACCGATCACCGACCGCATCTTCGTCGATCTCGGCTTCGGCGGCGCCTTCAACAACGGCAATCTCGACAAGCCGAATGACGGTCCGAAGGTCGGTTGCCATGCGCTCTTCCACGAGTCGCTCGGCCTTGGTTACAACATCACCAACAACTGGCGTGTGTTGGCGACCGTCGAGCACTCCTCGAATGCCAACCTCTGCGACTACAATGCCGGTCTCTCCTATGCAGGCATCGCGGTCGGCTACAAGTTCTGATCCAGATCGCGTATTTTCCAACTGAGGCGCCGGTTTTCCGGCGCTTTTTGTTTTCCGGCTCCTACACCGTAACGCTGCACAGCCGTATTTTCCTGTCGCGCCGCTTTGCGACTTAGGCTAAAGAGCGCCAAGAGCTTGGCCCTTCAATCCAGAGAAGATCATGACCATTCCGAACAGCATCGCGATCACTCCCGAACTCGTCGCCTCGCATGGCCTGAAGCCCGACGAATATCAGCGGATTCTCGATCTGATCGAACGCGAACCGACTTTCACGGAACTCGGCATCTTCTCGGCCATGTGGAACGAGCACTGCTCCTATAAATCCTCCAAGAAATGGCTGCGCACGCTGCCGACCAAGGGACCGCGCGTCATCCAGGGTCCCGGCGAAAACGCCGGTGTGGTCGATATCGACGATGGCGATTGCGTCGTCTTCAAGATGGAGAGCCACAACCACCCGTCCTATATCGAGCCCTACCAGGGCGCGGCGACGGGCGTTGGCGGCATCCTGCGCGACGTCTTCACCATGGGCGCTCGGCCGATCGCGGCACTGAACGCGCTGCGCTTCGGGGCACCCGATCATCCGAAAACCAAACATCTCGTGTCTGGCGTCGTTGCCGGCGTTGGCGGTTACGGCAATTCCTTCGGTGTGCCGACGGTCGGCGGCGAGGTTGAGTTCGATCCGCGCTACAACGGCAATATCCTGGTCAATGCGTTTGCGGCCGGGCTTGCCAAATCCAATGCCATCTTCCTGTCGGAGGCCAAGGGCGTCGGTCTGCCGGTCGTTTATCTCGGCGCCAAGACCGGCCGCGACGGTGTCGGCGGAGCGACGATGGCATCGGCTGAGTTCGACGAATCGATCGAGGAGAAACGCCCGACCGTCCAGGTCGGCGATCCCTTCACGGAAAAATGCCTGCTGGAAGCCTGCCTTGAACTGATGGCGACTGGTGCTGTCATCGCGATCCAGGACATGGGTGCCGCCGGCCTCACCTGCTCAGCGGTCGAAATGGGCGCCAAGGGCGATCTCGGCATCGAACTCGATCTCGACAAGGTGCCGGTGCGCGAAGACCGGATGACGGCCTACGAAATGATGCTGTCGGAAAGCCAGGAGCGTATGCTCATGGTGCTGCAGCCGGAAAAGGAAGACCAGGCCAAGGCGATCTTCGTCAAATGGGGCCTCGACTTTGCGATCGTCGGCAAGACCACCGACGACCTGCGCTTCCGTGTCCTGCATCAGGGCGAGGAAGTCGCAAACCTGCCGATCAAGGATCTTGGCGACCAGGCTCCGGAATACGATCGGCCGTGGGTCCAGTCGAATGTTCGTGCACCCCTGCCCGCTTCGCAGGTCGCGGCACCTGCGGATTATAACCAGGCGCTGCTGAAACTCGTCGGCTCGGCCAATCAGTCCAGCCGACGCTGGGTCTGGGAACAGTATGACACGCTGATCCAGGGCAACTCGCTGCAGCGCCCGGGCGGCGATGCCGGCGTGGTGCGCGTCGAGAACCACCCGACCAAGGCGCTCGCCTTCTCCTCCGACGTCACGCCGCGTTATGTCGAGGCCGATCCGTTCGAGGGCGGCAAGCAGGCGGTCGCCGAATGCTGGCGCAATATCGTCGCCACCGGCGCCGAACCGCTCGCCGCCACCGACAACCTCAATTTCGGCAATCCGGAAAAACCTGAAATCATGGGCCAGCTCGTCGGCGCCATCAAGGGCATCGGTGAGGCCTGCAGGGCGCTGGATTTCCCGATCGTTTCCGGCAACGTCTCGCTCTACAACGAGACCAACGGCGTCGCGATCCTGCCGACCCCGACGATTGCCGGCGTCGGCCTGCTGCCCGACTGGCAGAAGATGGCGAAAATCGGCTCTGCCAATGACGGCGACAAGCTGATCATGATCGGAACCGACGGCACCCATCTCGGTTCATCGATCTATCTGCGCGACATCCTCGACACCAACGACGGTCCGCCGCCGGAAGTCGATCTGAAGGCCGAGCGCCGCAACGGCGATTTCGTCCGTTCGCTCATCCGCAACGGCCAGGTAACGGCCTGCCACGACATTTCCTCGGGCGGCCTGGTGATCGCGCTTGCCGAAATGGCGATGGCATCGGCCAAAGGTATGAAGGTCGGCATCAAGGAACAGCGCGGCCCGGCCCATGCGCTGCTATTCGGCGAAGACCAGGCCCGCTATGTGATCGCGGTGCCTGCCGATCTTGCCAATTTCGTGCAGGCCAGCGCCGAGAGCGCCGGCGTACCGTTCCGCCAGCTCGGTACCGTCGGGGGCGCCAGCCTGATCGTCGACGGCCTCATCGACATTGCGGTCCCGCAGCTCACGGACACCCACGAAAGCTGGTTCCCAGCCTTCATGGCCTGACCCGTCCAGCCCTTTCGATACCCAAGCCCGCGATTTCCAGATCGCGGTTTGTTTGCACAGGTGAACAAATTTGAAGCGCGGGGGATTGATGGACTCGGGCTGTCCCGATAAGCGTTGCGGCTTTCTGAATTAGGAAAGTAAGCGCAACAAAATGCTTATGCCGATTTTGACCTGGTTGAGGTCATCGGGCCCGACCTGGCACTACAAGCGCATCTGGCTCGATGCACTGATCATCACCCTTTGCCTGAACGTTCTGGCCTGGATGATTTTTTCGAAGATGGGAATGACCACCCACGACATCTTCGATGAAGACGGCCCCATCGAAGACATTCAGTCCGCTTCGCTTGCCATCACCGCCCTTTTTGCCGTCATGGCGGCCTTGGGTACGCGGATATTGGCCCGCTTCGTCGCAATCACCACGGCCTGCATCTCCGTCGTGTTCTTCATGCGCGAGATGCCAATATGCCGCGGAAGTATGACAATTTATTGTGTGTCGAAGACCTGGCTGCCGATTATTATCGGCGCAGCCGCTCTCATCCTGCTGATTGCGACGATCGTGTTCGAATATCGCCATAGAGGAGGCATTCTCCGGGCCATTCATCCACGCCTTTCCTGGCCGCTGGCCCTGATTGCCGCCACTCTCGGCATTAGCCAGCTGGCCGAACATTTCGATATCGTGGTGATGGAGGAGAGCTTCGAATCCTACGGCTTCATGATCCTTACCCTGAGTTCCATCTGGCTTTTTCGCTTCTCCCGGACCCAGCATCTTCCACCGCTCAGAACCCGAGCCAAAGCCAGTCTCTACAAGGTGAAACACGTATTATTACACCATTGAGGCGGAGCCCTTCGATCCAGCTTTGACCGCAGAGCGGCTTTGAGGCAGTGTATCCTGACAAAAGGTTTCGCGGTTTTGAGTCCCGCGGAGAGAAAAGGGATGACATCATGGCTATGAGACCCGGTGAAATCGAAGACCTGATCAAGGCCGGCATTCCCGGTGCCAAGGTCACCATCCGGGATCTTGCCGGCGACGGCGACCACTATGCCGCGGAAGTCGTGGCGGAAGCCTTCCGGGGAAAGAGCCGGGTGCAGCAGCACCAGATGGTCTACGAGGCTCTGAAGGGCAATATGGGCGGCGTGCTGCATGCGCTGGCGTTACAGACCTCCGCTCCGGCGGAGTGAGGGATGTCAGTCCGGGCTAAGGTTCGAAGCCGGGGCTACGCGAAACAATAAGCACATTCCGACGGACTATTCCGCTGGAATTCCCGATGCTGGATTGCTATTTAAGGCAGATCACGCAGCGCAGCGGCCCTTGAAACCGCATGTGAAAGGATAGGACATGAGCGGAATTACCGATTTTATCGCCAACGAAGTGAAGACCAACGACGTCGTTCTCTTCATGAAGGGCACCCCGCAGTTCCCGCAATGTGGTTTCTCCGGTCAGGTCGTGCAGATCCTCGACTATCTCGGCCTGGACTATAAGGGCGTCAACGTGCTCGCCGATGCGGAGATCCGCCAGGGCATCAAGGACTATTCCAACTGGCCGACCATTCCGCAGCTTTACGTCAAGGGCGAGTTCGTCGGCGGTTGCGATATCGTCCGTGAGATGTTCCAATCGGGCGAATTGCAGACTCATCTGCAGGAACAGGGCATCGGCGTTCGCGGCGCTGCCTGAGATTTTCCGGACTGCTGTCCGGGATATTTTAAACGATATTTTTCAAGGCGCCGCTCCCAACGGCGCCTTTCACGTTGTTTAGGAAACTGCTGTGACAAATCCTTCACAAACTGCCCCGGCCCGCCTGCGCGGCATGGGTCGGGTCGAGTTCATCGCGATGATGGCGATGCTGATGGCCATTAATTCGCTTGCCATCGACATCATGCTTCCCGGATTGCAGGAGATCGGCGCATCGCTTGGCGTCGTCAACGAAAACCACCGCCAATATGTGGTTTCAGCCTATCTCTTCGGCCTCGGCGCCGCGCAAATCATCTATGGATCGATCTCCGACCGTTTCGGTCGCAGAAATCCGATGCTCTTCGGCCTCGGCCTCTATTTCGTCTGCGCGGTCGGCGCCGTCATCGCGCCATCATTCGGAGCGCTGTTGGCCCTTCGCTTCATCCAAGGCGCAGGAGCGGCCGCAACGCGGGTGATTTCCATCTCGATCGTGCGCGACGTATACGGCGGTCGCGCCATGGCGGAAGTCATGTCGCTGATCATGATGGTCTTCATGGTCGTGCCGGTCATCGCGCCGGCCACGGGCCAGGTGATCATGCTGTTCGGCAACTGGCACCTGATTTTCGTGTTCATGGCGGTCGCCTCGCTCTGTATCGGCTTCTGGATGTATTCGCGCCTTCCGGAAACGCTTGATCCGGCCGATGTGCGTCCCTTCACCATTTCGTCGATCCTGCACGCCTTCCAAATCGTTCTGACCAACCGCCTTGCCCTCTGTTACACGATTGCCAGCACATTCATTTTCGGCGCCATGTTCGGCTTCATCAACTCGGCCCAACAAATTTATGTCGGGATCTACGACGTCGGCGTCTGGTTCCCGCTGGTCTTCGCCTGCGTGGCGGTGTTCATGTCGGCGGCATCCTTCCTGAACGCCAGGTTTGTCGGGCGTTTCGGCATGCGGCGCCTTTCGCACGGCTCGCTGCTTGGCTTCATCAGCATCACATTCGTCTGGATGCTCGTGCAGATCTTCGGGCCTCAGCCCATGCCGCTCGTGATCTTCATCGCGTTTTTCGGGCTCTCGATGTTCCAGTTCGGCTGGATCGGCTCGAACTTCAATTCGCTCGCCATGGAGCCGCTTGGCCATGTCGCCGGGACGGCGTCCGCCGTGCTCGGCTTCATGAGCACAGTCGGCGGCGCGCTGATCGGCGTCGCGATCGGCCAGTCCTTCAACGGTACGGCGCTGCCGCTGGTCGCAGGTTTCTTTACCGTCTCGATCATCGGGCTGATCTTCGTGCTGATCGGCGAAAAGGGAAAACTTTTCCAGCCGCACAATCCGAAGATCTAAGGCACTTCGCCCAATAAAAAGGCCGGAGCAATCCGGCCTTTTCTTGTTAGCGCCTATTTCAGTGGCCGATGATCTCGTTGCGCAGCATCTGCCAGCTTTCCTTGTCGGTGGCGAGCAGCAGGCCTCCGTCGACATGGTGGGGCATGTAAGGAGAGCCATCGAAGCGCGCGACATAACCGCCCGCCTCCGTTCCGATCAGAGTGCCGGCCAAATGGTCCCAGGGCATCAGCTTGTTGTAGAGCACGAACTGCACATGCCCGCCGGCGAATGTGCGGTATTCATGGGCCGAGCAGCGATAGTTGGCGAAGAACCGGACCTTGGCGAGATTGCCGAGGATCCGCTCTCGCTCGCCGCCGAAGAAATATCCAGGTGACGCCATGCCGATCATGGCATCGATCGGCCGGGCGTCGGCGACCGAAAGCCGGATCGCCTCGCCGTCCGGCCGCCGCAGGAACGCGCCGGCGCCCCTTTCCGCCATGACCCAGTCGTCGCCCATCGGATCGTAGATGATACCGGCCACCGTCTCGCCTTTCCAGACGACGGAGGCCATGACGCCGAAGGCCGGAATGCCCGAGGCGAAGTTGAACGTACCGTCGACCGGATCGACGACCACGGCGAATTCCGCATCCGCGAGCTTGGCGAGCAGCGACGGATCGGCCGCCACCGATTCCTCACCGACGAAGAGCGCGCCGGGCGCGAAAGCTTCGAGTTCTCGGCGGATCATCCGCTCGGCGGCCTCGTCGGCCTCGGTCACCAGGTCGGACGGCTCGCTCTTGGAGCGGACGTCGCCGCTGCGCAGCCGCCGGAAACGCGGCAGGATTTCGGCCTTGGCGGCAAGGCGCAGAAGATCGGCAAGCTTCGTGATGTCGAGCGGAAGGGTCATGACAACGGTCTCTCGGGGGATTGGTGCGGGAAGGTTGTGTTCGGAGAATTCAGAGATTTTGAGCGGCTTGCAGGCCGGAAAAATCGAAGAGTTTCGGGTCGAGCAGGTGCGACGAGTTCACGTGGGCGAGCGCGCGCAACATCGTATCCTTGCGGCCCGGCATGCGGGCCTCGATATCGGCAAGCATCGCCTTCATCGCATTGCGCTGCAGGCCATCCTGCGAGCCGCAGAGATCACACGGGATGATCGGGAACTGCATGGCGGTCGCAAACTTGGCGAGATCGTCCTCGGCGCAATAGGCGAGCGGCCTCAGCACCATCATGTCGCCCTCGTCGTTCAGCAGCTTTGCCGGCATGCCGGCAAGCCTGCCACCGTGGAAGAAGTTCATGAAGAAGGTTTCGAGGATGTCTTCCCGGTGATGGCCGAGCACCAGAGCATCGCAGCCCTCCTCGCGGGCGATCCGATAAAGGTTGCCGCGCCGCAGCCTGGCACAGAGCGAGCAGTAGGTGGCGCCTTCCGGCACCTTTTCCTTCACAATCGAATAGGTATCGCGATATTCGATGCGGTGCTTCACGCCGATCGAGGCGAGATATTCCGGCAATATATGCTTCGGGAAGTTCGGCTGCCCCTGGTCGAGATTGCAGGCAAGGAGTTCCACGGGCAGAAGGCCGCGCCATTGCAGGTCGAGCAGTACGGCCAGCAGCGAATAGGAATCCTTGCCACCAGAAAGCCCGATCAGCCAGCGCTTCTGGCCATTCAACATGCCAAAATCGTCGAAAGCCTGGCGCACCTGCCGGAGCAGGCGCTTGCGCAGCTTGTTGAACGAGACGGAATTCGGCGCATCCCGGAAAAGCGTGGGGACGAGGCCATTTTCGACCTCGTCCAGCTCGTCATCGATCTTGGCCGTCACGCCCATTGGTTTTCCTTTGAAACCGAAAAGCGCGCAATACCCGCTTCCGGTGTTTGCCGTCAGGCGCCGAGAGCGGCTGCCACCGCGTCGAGCGCCTCGTTCGCCTTGGCGCCATCCGGTCCGCCGGCCTGGGCCATGTCGGGACGGCCGCCGCC
>NZ_JALBGW010000082.1:0-21417 GCF_023006485.1 Neorhizobium sp. BETTINA12A | reverse complement strand
CGGCGCCAGGGGTGCCGCGACCCGAAGGCCGGAAACGAGGCTCGGGATCGCCAGCGGCACGCGCATCGACACCAGCGTCTGCCAATGGCTGGCGCCCTCCAGCGAGACGGCGTCGAGGATTTCCTGATCGGTGCGGCGAAGGCCGTCGGCAAAGGCGGAGGCGACCGGAAAGAAGATGATGATCGTCGTCATCGCCACTTTCGAGGCGAGGCCGAAGCCCAGCCAGAGAACCAGGATCGGCGCCAGTACGAAGACGGGAAAGGCCTGCAGGATCAGCACCATCGGCCAGACGAGACGGCCGAGCCGCGGCAGCGCCGCAACGCCGAAGGCCGTGGCAATGCCGAGGCCTGCGCCGATCGCGAGGCCTAGCGCGATTTCGATCAGCGTGACGGCGCTGTTCTGCAGCAGGAAACCAGGCTGCCGCAGGAAGGCGGACGCGACGGCTACAGGCGACGGCAGAATATAGTGGGGCGGAGCAAACAGCCAGACGCCCGCTTGCCAGAGCGTGACAAGCAGGACGAGGCCGATGACCGCATGGGACGCGCGCATGATGCTACGCGTCGAACCTGCACGCCAGGACCGGATATCCTCGCGGAACCACGGAAAGAATGGATGTCATCGGTCGATCTCCAGATCAGTCAATCACGGAGACCCAGGTGAAGCGGAGAAGAGAAAGTGCCGTCGGTCGACGCCTATTTCCGTTCCTACGCCGGCATAACCCGGATCAGGTTCAAGGGTCCGGCTCACCGCCATCTCAGCATCGTCAAGATGCCCCCCTCGGAATTACGACGATAACTGTCGGTTTTCAGCAATCCTGTCAAGCGGGCCGGATTGGCGGCCGTTTCCACTCAGCGCGTCGCCAGTCTTCCTTCCCGCGAGAAAGCGAAATACGAAACGCGGACAACCAGGTTGTCCGCGTTTCAAAATTCGAGTTTGCCGAATGCTGCCGGCTCAGGCAGCCTGGCTGACGGCATCCAGTGGGATCTCGACGTCGATCTCGAGGATCGTGACGTTCTCGTCACGGTCCATCTTGACCTGCACCTTGTCGCTGTCGACCTGGACGTGCTTGGCGATCACCGCAAGGATTTCTTCGCGAAGCAAGGATACGAGGTCCGAGCCGTTCGATGAGCGTTCGTGGGCGAGAAGCACCTGCAGGCGTTCGCGGGCCGTGGGTGCGGAGCGCTGTTTGCGGAAAAGGTTGAATATGGTCATGCGGCCCTCCGTGCGAAGATCTTGCCGAATATCCCCCGCTTTTCCCCGGGGATCGTGATCGGCAGAACTTCTCCTGCAAGCCGGCGTGCGGCATCGAAATAGGCCATGGCCGGTGCGCTGCGTGCGTCCGCCAGGGTGACCGGCGCACCGATATTCGAGGCGCGCAGGACATCCATGCTTTCGGGGATGATGCCGATCAGCGGGATGGAGAGGATCTCCAGCACGTCCTCGACCTTCAGCATATCGCCCCGCTCAGCGCGGTTGGCGTCGTAACGCGTCAAAAGCAGGTGCTTTTCCATCCGCTCGCCGCGCTCGGCCTTCATCGTCTTCGAATCCAGCAGACCGATGATGCGGTCCGAGTCGCGGACGGACGAGACTTCCGGATTGGTGACCACCACAGCCATGTCGGCGTGGCGCATGGCAAGCGTGGCGCCGCTTTCGATACCGGCGGGGCTATCGCAGATGACCCAGTCGAAGACTCGCTTCAATTCGGTAATGACCCGCTCCACGCCCTCGGGCGTCAGGTTGTCCTTGTCGCGCGTCTGCGATGCCGGCAGCAGGAACAGCGTCTCCAGGCGCTTGTCGCGGATCAGCGCCTGCGAGAGCTTCGCTTCGCCCTGGATGACATTGATCAGATCGTAAACGACCCGACGTTCGGCGCCCATCACGAGGTCGAGGTTGCGCAGCCCGACGTCAAAATCGACGACGACAACCCGTTCGTTTCGCTGGGCCAGAGCCGCTCCGAGTGCGGCAGTCGAGGTCGTCTTGCCAACCCCGCCCTTGCCTGAAGTGACTACGATGACTTTCCCCATCTTGCTCTCCTGTTTGCTGGCCGGTTGCGGCTCAAATAAGTTTCTCTGCCATGATCGAATCCCCTTCGAGCCAAAGCTGGACTGAATGTCCGCGAAGGCCGGGGGCCATGTCGTCCGCCATCTTGTAGATGCCGTCGATTGCCAAAAGCTCGGCTTCGAGCTTGCGGCAGAAAATGCGTGCCGATGCGTTTCCGAGCGATCCTGCCATGGCCCTGCCACGCAGGGTCCCGTAAATGTGGATCGAGCCACCAGCGATAATTTCCGCTCCCGACGCGACCGATCCGATGATCGTCACGTCGCCTTCGGGGAAGATCACCGACTGCCCCGACCGCACCGGATCGCGGATGACGATGGACTGCAAGGTCGGACGCACCTCGGGCACCGCCGGTTTCGGCTCGCTGTTGTGCAGCTCGATGATCGGCTCCTTGGCAACGGCCTCGTCGGAGACCGGCCGGCCACCTTTGAGTGCCGGAGGCATGCCTGGCCCCAGGATCGAAGGACGACCGCCTTCGATGCCCATGATATTGACGCTGCGCCCGGCAAGCTCGGCGATGAGCTCTTTCAACTGAGCGCGATCGATCGGCAGATCGGTGACATCGAGCACGACCGGTCGGCCCAGAAAGAACCCGGCGGAACGCGCCGCGAGATCATCCAGCCTGACAAGCCAGTCATCGAAGGGAAGGTCGGGAGCAAGCACGACCGCCAGAAAAGAACGGCCCTTGATACGGATAGCGCGAGCGTCTGTTAGCATTTTGGTCATCTACGTAAAGAAATCGTTGACCACTTTTAGCCCCGACATGGTTAACGATTGGTAAACAAGGACCTCTTGGAGGGCCTGGTTTTAACCGATCGTTACGATCTTCCCTTGCACCAACCCCACCTCGGCTTCATAGGCTTGGCGATGAAAAGAAGACCGGGCGTGAGGAAGAAAAAGGGCGAGGCGACAAGGCGATGCGCCGGACGCGAATCATCTCTTCCGGCGCTTCCGCGATGGCTGCGATTCTGGCTGTTATGGAGATTCGGTTGCCGCGAGAATCCGCAGAAGACCGTTTTCCGGCGAGTGCCCCTTCTCGGCGATGCGGCAACGGATCGCCTCGCCGCGTCTTCGACTTTCAGGCACGAATCGACATCGCCGGATGCCACCTGAGCGACCTCGGTTAAACGCGCGATTTTGAATTCTGAAAAACCCTCAGCCCCAAAACGAAAAAGCCTGCCGCGGGAGGAGGTGCGGCAGGCTTTCCGTAAAGAACCGAACAGCGGCTGGGAGGAGGAGTGCCGCCGTTCCTACAGACGTCCCTGGGAGGAGGAGTGGGCCGTCTGATAACACGAAGCTCTGCGGGAGGAGGTGCATCGCTTCGATAAGTATGACTATACAACGATCCTGCTCGATTGATAGTCATTATGTTGCAGTGCAGCTATACGAAAAATGCATACCTGCAAACGGGTAGTGAAAGTCTCAAAGAGGTCTGGCGCGCAGAACATCTTCTGACGCAGAAACGCCCGCGGCAATGGCGGGCGTCGTGCATGGTCCAAGCAGCAATATCGGGATTAGCGAGCGATGGCTGCGCGGGCGACGCTGCGGATGTCGGAGCGGTCGATGCCGAGGTCCTGCAGTTCGCGGCTGGTCATGCGACCGAGTTCGGTGATGGTCTGACGATACTTGCGCCAGTTGTTGAAAGAGCGTGCTACGTTCATGATCGGGTCCCTTTCCTGAGACTATCTGACGTCAGCAACCGTTCTTGGCTCCGGCGTCGTTCGATGACAGTGATATAATCCTTCCCAGCTGCCTGTAAAAGCAACAAAGCCTCAGGGCACCCATGCAAAACCTGCATTGGTCTCGCGGGAATGCCTGCTATTCTGCTTTGGTCGATGCCGCAGCGCACACCATGATCATCTCGACCTTCAGATTGGGATTGGCAAGCCGCGCCTCGAAACAGGCCCGGGCGGGCGGAGCCATGCCCGAAACCCAGGCGTCCCAGACCTCGTTCATTTCAGCATAACCGTCCATGTCAGCCAATATGATCGCGCAGAAGATCAGGCCCTGCTTGGCGCTGCCGATCTCGGCAAGCCGCGCTTCGGCTTTGGCGAGCAGTTGCCGGGTCTGTTCGGCGGTGCTCAAATCACCGTCATAAGGGGCTTGAGGCGTCACGGCGAAATAGCCGGTGCCCTGATGCACGACAGCCGAGCTTCCGCGGCTGCCGATACCGAAGCGGTCGATGATGGAGGAGAAGTCTTGAATCATGAAATGCCTGTACGGGTTCTGAACGGTGGATGAGATGTCATCGCGACGATCGGCGGCAGCGACGCCGTCGCCGCCGGGGGGGGTCTTTATAGATTTCAATTGGTGACCGATTTATTCGGCGCCGCGTGTCGTCTCGAACAGGAACCAGGCGCGGCGTTCCGTCTCGTCGATCCAGACTTCCAGCAGGCTCGTGGTAGCCACGTCGTTATGTTCGGCGCAGACTTCGTGGGCCTGGCGCAGGAACGACACGAGTTGCTGGTTGTCGTCCTTCAATTCGGCAAGCATGTCGCGCGGAGTGACGAAATCGGCGTCATTGTCGAGAAGGCGCTGCAGCCGGCCGATATGGCCGATCGATCGGATGGTCGTGCCGCCGATCTTGCGGGCACGTTCGGCGATCGCGTCGGTCATGGCAAAAATCTGCTCGCCCTGTTCGTCGAGCATCACGTGGTAATCGCGAAAATGCGGGCCGCTCATATGCCAATGAAAATTCTTGGTCTTGAGGTAGAGCGCGAACGTGTCTGCAAGCAGCGCCGCAAGCGCACCAGCAATATCGGCGGTGGCGTTGGAGGGCAGATCGGAGGGAGTGTTCAACGATGCCTTGCGGCGGCTTTCAACGGCGGTACGATCCATGGTCGTTCTCCTTGGGTGAGCCGGATGGGCTCCGGGACTTCGAAGGACTGACCGGAGGCCAGTCGAACGGGACTGATCCGAGGACGATCGGCGGAGACAGCGTGCGTCAACAGAAGTGCTCGGGAGAGCGTTCTCAGGATCGAGGACGGTTATACGACCAAGAGCAGAAATCCCATAGTGGGTTTCCGAGGTTTGCGGATGCCGGTACGGCCCACATGCCGATTGGCAATGCCTCTTCTCGCTGACCGCCCTGCCCCGTGATTGCTATTTCGCCAAGCTTGCTGATAGTTCGAGAAAAGAGCCGCGTCTGCAGACCAGAACTGCGACGGCGAACAGAACACCCTCCCCTTTTGACCACGGAGATAATCATGACACGTCCCCCGCGCCGGCCCGTCAATCCGCTCGAAGCTGCCGAGGCACTGTTCTCGCCGACCAAGAAGGCCGCCCCGGCTCCCGCCGTCGAGCGGCGTGCGCCACCCAATGTCAAGGAACTCGTGTCGCTGAAGCTCGACAGCGACGTGCTCGCCTATTTTCAGGAAGATGGCCCCGGCTGGCAGGATCGCATCAACGATACGCTCCGTGCGGCCATGAACAACAGGGATTGAACGACATGGCATGGTCACCACGCTATGGCAGGTGATCTTCGGCCTCGCTTCTGGCCGTACAAGCAGCGCGCAACCGGCGCTGTTCGACAGCGACGGTTTTGCGGCTCGGGATTTTTTAGCGCTTCGCTATGTCCATCCGCGAACAGGTCCATGAAGATTGGCTGTATCGCAAAAGATCAGGCTTATTGGAGCATTCCCGCTTCGAGTGCGGCGGACAGAAACGTCTCACGCGCAGATGCCGCGTCTACCTGTCTGCGTAGCGCAGCCGAGCAGAATTCGGTCGCCGTTCTGTAGCGCTCGTTGCGCGCGCCAGGCCATTTGTTGGTAAGGTAGATCAAGGCCTCTGCGGGAGTTCGAATAATTTCCGGAGACCTCCGCCCGACTGTTACGATCACCGGCTCCGGCCAGTTCGGATCGCTCATCACCCGTTTTTTCATGCATTTCCTCCGCTTGCAGATCAAACTTGCAGATCCGATAGTGACATGGCTTTCGCCGTCTATCTATTTGACCGCGCTTACTTCATTGGGAGTAGAGCATCACGGCTTCTGATCATCGATAGGCGCGGCAGCACCTTCCTTTTGTGCTGTCACGCACTATTTCATTTATGAGACCCAACCGCACCGCAGTGAATGACCCGCCCTGAGGACAGCTCGAAGAAACCGGATGAACGTGCCCTCAGCGAGCCCGCGCCGATGACTGACACGGAGGCGGCACCCAAAGGCGTGCCGGAGACGGGCGAGCTTCACGAAGAAGGCTTGCACCTGGGTGAATCGCCAGACGAGCAGAAAGCCAGCGGCAATTCTGCTCCCGTCTTTGGGCAAAGCGGGCGGGCCGTCCGTGAATTGCTGACCGCGCTCCGCCAGGATCTCGGGACGTCGTGGCGATCGGGCTCCCTCTGGATAAGCAACGCCGCCGCTACGCTTTGGGGGAAATACGCAAGGCCGAAAAAGCGAGAACGGAACCCGACATCCAGGACGGCTGCGGAACGCCTTTCAGCCCTCCGCAGCAAAGCCCTCTCCGCAATGGTCGCCTTGAGGCATTGGCGGCCAATTTCAAGACAGAACCAGCCATCAAGACGGTTGTCCTGGATAACCGTGGCTGCACTCGCATCGTTCGCCTGCGTCCTCGTTATGGCGGGCATTCTCATTTGGGCCTTGAAGGACGTGCCGTGGCGGGAGATCGCGGCAGGCACACTGAAGCCTGTCATCGTGCTTGAAACGGCGGATGGCGCGCCGCTTGTGCGGCAAGGCCCGTATCAGGGGCCATATGCGGCTTACAATCAGTTTCCGCAGTCCCTCGTCGACGCTGTCCTGTCGATCGAGGACAGGCGATTCATGACCCACTACGGTGTCGATCCGCAGGGAATCGGCCGCGCATTCATCAGGAATTTTCAGGCAGGCTCGGTGGTCCAGGGCGGCAGCACGATCACCCAGCAATTGATCAAGCTGCAATATCTGCAAAGCGACCGGACGCTGAAGCGGAAGATCCAGGAAGTGGTCATTGCGTTCTGGCTGGAATGGAAACTGGGCAAGCAGGAAATCCTGACCCGCTATCTGAATGCCGCCTATCTCGGTTCGGGTGCCACCGGAATGCCGGCCGCCGCACGGATTTACTTCAACAAGGACATCCGGGACCTCGATGTCTCGGAATCGGCGCTACTTGCCGGCCTCCTGAAGGCGCCGAGCCAGTTGAACCCGATCGACAATATCGAGGGCGCCCGTCAACGGACAGCGACGGTGCTCGCTGCCATGGTTGACAACGCCAAGCTGACGCCAGACGAAGCAGCCGCCGCCAGGGCGGAATTCGGCAAGCTCCGCCCGACGACGCCGACACCCCGCTCGGGAAGCTGGTTCGCCGACTGGATTTCGCCGCAGGCAAGCGAGATCGCAGGCGCCACCCCAGGCTCGACGACGGTACGCACAACCCTGGTCCCGCGTCTTCAGCGCATTGCCGAAAAGGTGATAACACAGGCTCTCGACGAAGACGGAAAGTCGCTTGGCGCCAGCCAGGCGGCGCTTGTGGCGATGACGCCAGAGGGCGCCGTCGTCGCCATGGTCGGCGGGCACGACTACAAGACGAGCCAGTTCAACCGCGCCGTCACGGCGATGCGGCAGCCCGGCTCCACGTTCAAACTTTTCGTCTATTACGCCGCCTTGAAGAAAGGACTGACCCTTTTCGACCGCGTCCTCGACGCACCGATCGAAATCGACGGGTGGTCACCTGAAAATTCCGGCGGCGCCTACCGCGGCTGGGTCACGTTGGCGGAAGCTTTCGCCCGTTCGTTGAACGCCGCAACCGTCGCCCTCGCCCAGGATGTCGGGCTCGACAACGTCGTTGCCGCCGCCAAGGAGCTCGGCATCGACACACCCCTGGCACCGACCCCATCTCTGGCGCTCGGAACATCGGAGGTGAACCTGCTCGACCTCACCAGCGCCTATGCGTCGGTTCGCCTCGGCAAGGCGCCGGTCGAGCCATGGGGGATTGTTGATTTTCGAGCATCGGGACAATCCCAGACTTTCAGGGTGGGCGAAAAGACGACGCCCTCCATCGATCTGTCGCCCTACGAGTCCGACCTGCTTGGCCTGCTCCAGCTCGTCATCGAACGCGGTACCGGCCGCGATGCAGACCCCGGCACGTTCGCGGCCGGCAAGACGGGGACCAGCCAGAACAATCGCGATGCCTGGTTCGTCGGTTTCACCGAGCCACTGGTCGTCGGCGTCTGGGTCGGGAATGACGACGACACGCCGATGAAAGGCGTGACGGGCGGCTCGCTTCCAGCCCGGATCTGGCGGGACTTCATCCGCGCGGCAATGGCCGAGCCCGCTCCCGATTTCGATCTGAACAAGGGTCTGGCAACCGGCGAGCCGGGCGCGGCGCCCTCCTGCAATATCACTGCCTGCTCCCGCAGCTACCGCTCTTTCCGGGCTTCCGACTGCACCTATCAACCTTTTCAGGGTGAGCGCAGGCTTTGCGAAAGGTGAACGCTGGCACTCGAAGCACGGAGTGGCCGCGCACCAGTTCCGAGCAAATTTCCCAAGCCGAATGAAAGTATGAGATTTAACAAAAAACGACCGCTCTGTGATTGCTCGCCGAATGAAGCTTTGCTAGAGCAAGCCGCATTGCCTGGGCGGTATCATCACCGCCGTCATGGTGGGGCGTCGCCAAGCGGTAAGGCAACGGTTTTTGGTACCGTCATCCCTGGTTCGAATCCAGGCGCCCCAGCCAGCTATTTCCGGGTCCGTTCTGGACACATGGGTTACGGTTTATTCCTGGGACATAGGTAACACTTTCGTCCCGAACGGGTGATCTCGGTCGAGCACCCAGACGACGATTTACCGCGGCGTCGATCTGCCCGTATTCGTTCCCCCAACACTTTTGCCGTCGGAACGACGGAAGATAGCGGGCGTAGGCTTCACTACCGCTATTGGACGATCCATGGCCGATCTGATGAGCCGCGTCTGAATTGCGCTGCGAATATCCATGTGGCCTTATCACTAGACATTCCGCAGTTTCAGGATCATGGGGGCCCTGTGCGCTTCGATAAAACGATCATTGAGGACGTTTTACTACTGGTTCCGAAGAAATTCGGAGATTCCCGAGGTTATTTCCTGGAGACATTTCGGAAAAGCCTTTTTGAATCCGAAGTAGGTCCTTTCACGTTCGTTCAGGACAACCGGTCCTATTCGGCAGAAGCAGGAACTGTCCGCGGTCTTCACTTTCAAACCAATCCTCGTGCGCAAGGCAAGCTGGTCTCGTGTTCCAGCGGCGCATTCCTGGATGTGGCGGTTGATATCCGTACCGGATCGCCGACCTATGGCAAGTTCGTCTCGGTGGAACTATCGGCCGAAAATGCCCTTCAGCTTTGGCTGCCGCCGGGTTTCGCACATGGGTTCTGCACCCTGACGGCAGATACGGTCATCACCTACAAAGTGACCGACTATTACAGCGCGGAACACGAGCGTGGCCTGCTCTGGAACGATCCCGAGCTTGGGATCGAATGGCCTGTCGCGGCAGACAAGGCGATTCTCTCGGAAAAGGATCGGGGGCAGCCGACGCTCGCCGAGCTTCAGTCCAACTTCAGTTATGCCGTCAACGATCAATTCGGCAGACTCAGCCGCAGCGGTTGACGAGAGCTTTTGGGGGTAATCCAAGGCATGCGCGTGCTTGTGACCGGTGGGGCGGGGTTCATTGGATCGGCGGTCATCCGCTACCTCGTGCTCGAAAAGGGGTACGAGGTCCTGAACATCGATAAATTGACCTATGCCGGCACGCTGACATCGCTGAGGTCGGTTGAAGGCAAGCCGTCTTATCGGTTCTTCAAGATAGACATATGCGATGCTGCGGCGGTGAGTTCCGCGATTTCGACATTCGGGCCAGACCGCGTGATGCATCTGGCCGCCGAAAGCCATGTCGACCGTTCCATCCTCGGTGCGCGCCAATTCGTCGAAACCAATATTCTCGGTTCTTTCACCATGCTCGAATGTGTCCGGGAGTACTGGGCGTCGCTTGAGCGTCGGAAAAAGGATGCTTTCCGCTTCCTGCATGTTTCGACGGATGAGGTCTACGGCTCGCTGGGGCGAGATGGGCTGTTCTCGGAAACGACGCCCTACGACCCGAGTTCACCCTATTCTGCATCGAAGGCCGCATCGGACCATCTCGCCAAGGCATGGGCACGCACCTACGACATGCCGGTCATCGTCTCCAACTGCTCGAACAACTACGGCCCCTTCCACTTTCCGGAAAAGCTGATCCCGCTGACGATTCTCAATGCGCTCGAAGGCAAATCTCTGCCAGTCTATGGGAGCGGCGCGAATATTCGCGACTGGCTTTACGTCGAGGATCATGCCCGGGCGCTGGATCTCATCGCCGAGCGCGGCAGGGTCGGCGAAACCTATAACGTCGGAGGTCGCAATGAGCGCAGCAATATCGACGTTGTAAAACGCATCTGCGCGATCCTGGACTATTTGCGGCCGGGCGGAGCCCCCCACGAAAATCTGGTCCGGTTCGTGACCGACAGGCCGGGGCATGATGCACGTTACGCGATCGACGCGAGCAAACTGGAAACGGAATTGGGCTGGAAGGCGCAGGAGAGCTTCGAGACCGGGATCGAAAAGACGGTGCGCTGGTATCTCGACAATGAATGGTGGTGGGCGCCGCTTCGCCAGGGATATGACGGCAGTCGCCTCGGGCTTCTCAAGGCCGGGGCTGGATGATGGGCAATCCCAAGCGATACGTGGTCACCGGGCTCAAGGGACAGGTCGTTCAGTCTCTCCTCGAAAACACGAAGAAGCGAACCGATGTCGAAATCATTGCGCTCGGCCGCCCTGAACTCGATCTGGCGATGCCGGAGACAATCGCTGCAGCGATCGAGGCCGCGCGTCCCGACCTGATCGTCTCCGCAGCCGCCTTCACCGGGGTGGATCAGGCCGAAATCGACAGGGAAGAGGCCTTCACCGTCAACGCAACAGGCCCTGCGGAACTGGCGCGCGTAGCGGCAGCACTCCGAGTGCCGATCGTCCACCTGTCCACCGACTATGTCTTCGACGGCAGCAAGTCCTCCCCCTATGTCGAATCCGATCCGGTCGCACCGCTTGGCGTCTATGGCCGCGACAAATTGGTAGGCGAGCGGAACGTGGCGGCCGCAACCGAAAACCATGCCATCCTCCGCACCGCCTGGGTCTACAGCCCGTTCAGCCGGAATTTCTTGCGCACCATGCTGAGGGTCGCCGAGGCAAGGGAAGAGGTGCAAGTCGTCGAGGATCAGATCGGAAACCCGACTTCGGCGATCGATATTGCCGATGCCATCATCGCCGTCGGGCAAAATCTGCTGGCTTCAAACGACCGTGCACTGCGCGGCATCTTTCATATGGCCGGAACGGGCGCGGCGAGCTGGGCAGACTTCGCAGACGAGATTTTCAAAATTTCGGCGGCAAATGGCGGGCCTTCCGCAAGGGTCGTCCGCATCCCCACCAGCGCCTACCCGACACCCGCCCGGCGACCCGCCAATTCGCAACTGGACTGTTCAAGACTCTACAGGCGCCACGGCATCGTCATGCCCGATTGGCGGGGCTCGACGGGATATGTCGTCAGGCGCCTGCTGGATCCGGTCGACCTTGAAAACAGAAAGTTCGGGAGGTGAAATGATGAAGGGGATTATTCTCGCCGGAGGCAGCGGCACGCGGCTACACCCGATGACCCAAGTGCTGTCCAAACAGTTGATGCCGATCTATGACAAACCGATGATCTATTATCCCCTGTCGACGCTGATGCTGGCGGGGATCCGCGACATCCTGATCATATCGACGCCCAAGGATCTCCCGAATTTCCAGCTGCT
This sequence comes from Neorhizobium sp. BETTINA12A, assembly GCF_023006485.1. Classification (NCBI taxonomy): domain Bacteria; kingdom Pseudomonadati; phylum Pseudomonadota; class Alphaproteobacteria; order Hyphomicrobiales; family Rhizobiaceae; genus Neorhizobium; species Neorhizobium sp. BETTINA12A. The sequence goes on along the minus strand of NZ_JALBGW010000082.1, from coordinate 9,582 downwards.
GCTCGGCGACGGTTCCAAATGGGGTCTCTCGTTGTCCTATGCGGAACAACCCTCTCCTGACGGCCTTGCGCAGGCCTATATCATCGGCGCCGACTTCATCGGCTCCAGCTCGTCCTGCCTCGTCCTCGGCGACAACATCTTTTTCGGCCATGGCATTACCGACCTCTTCAAAAGCGCCATGGCGCGGGAAAGCGGCGCCACAGTTTTTGCCTACCATGTCAACGATCCGCAGCGTTACGGCGTGGTCGAGTTCGACAAGCAGATGAAGGCGGCTTCGATCGAAGAAAAACCGGAACGCCCTCGTTCGAACTGGGCCGTTACCGGCCTCTATTTCTATGACAAGGACGTCGTCGACATTGCTGCCAACCTGAGACCTTCCGCCCGAGGCGAGCTGGAGATCACCGACGTCAATCGGGCCTATCTCGATCGCGGCACGCTCCATGTCGAGATGATGGGACGCGGGTATGCCTGGCTCGACACAGGAACACCGGACAGCCTGTTGGAAGCGTCGGAATTCGTGTCGACGCTGGAACGCCGCCAGGGCGTCAAGATTTCCTGCCCCGAGGAGATTGCCTATCGCCTGAACTTCATCGACGCCGTTCAGCTTGAAGGCCTCGCCAGGCAATATGGGAAGAGCGCCTATGGACGCTATCTGACGGGGCTTCTGGAGGCTCCCGAACCGCTGCAGGTCCACAAACCGCTTAGCCTGGTCGGGTAAGTTGAAGCGCTCTCGAGCGGATCAGCTTTTCGCCGGGATCTCCAGGCGCACGACGTTTGTTGATTTCTCCGTCGAAATCTGGGCCGCCTCCAGTGAAGCAGTCAGGTCTTCGATCTTGAACGGCTTGGCCACAACCGGGCACCCGACCTCCGTGCCAGCCTCAAGCTTGTCGCTGTAGCCGGTCATCAGAACAACCGGCAGGCGCGAGTTCTTCCGACGTATTTCTTCGGCAAGCTCGATGCCGGACATGCCCGGCATCATGATGTCGCTGATCACCGCCTCGATCTCCGGGTGACGTTCGAGAACCTCGATTGCCTCGCTGCCGCTTGTCGCCACGAAAATCGTGGAAACCAATCCTTCCAAAGCCAGGCGCACCGATTCCAGCGAAGACGGCGTGTCGTCCACTATCAACAGCTGGCCAGGAAGATCTACCCCTGGCTTTGCGGGTTCGCGTGGAATGCGCTGTTCGTTCGAGCGAGGAAGCAGCAACGTGAAGGCACTGCCGTGGCCAACCACGCTCGACACCTTGACGGCACCGCCGCTCCCTTTCGCAAAGCTATGGACCTGGGTCAGTCCGAGACCTGGGCCGCCGTTCTTCTTCGTGGAGAAAAACGGCTCGAACACCCGCCCCAGATGCTCGGATGCGACGCCTGTTCCGGTGTCTGCGATCGTCAAGGCAATAAATTGTCCTTGAAGCGTCGGATCTTCCGCAGCGCCATCGAGGACATTTCTTGCCGAAATCGTTACCTGACCACCGCTGCCCATCGCCTCGCGCGCATTGGTCAGGAAATTGATCAGCGCGATCTCAAGACCCGCGGGATCCACGTGAACGGGCCAGATGTCATCCGGAACGTTGATGTCCATGACAATCGTGTCATCGACGGCTTGTCGCAGCAGCGGTCTCAATTCGGCAAGCTTGATGTCCAGCTCCACATGTCCGGCACCTTGGTTGGAGCGCCTGGAGAAAGACAGCAGTCGTTGGGTGATCGTCTTTCCCCTCGTCACTCCGTCACTCATGTGCGAAAGGAGCTGCGTCACCCGCTGCTCATCGTTCCGCCTCCTCCTGATGCCCTCGACGCCTGACTGGAACACCATGAGCAGGTTGTTGAAATCATGGGCTGCCTGGCCCGTCAGCTTTCCGAGCGCATCCATTCGCTGCCAGTTTGCCATGCTTTCGCGTTCGCGGTTCCTGGCCCGAATCTCCCTGTGAAAGAGAAAGGCAGCCGAACCTGAGAGCAGCAGCGTAAAGCAGCTAGCTGCGGCGAGCAGCAATGTCGCCTTGCGCGCCAGCCTGTCATATTCGGCAACCGGCAGACCTACCCTCACCCGCCATGGGGTTTCCCCCAGCGCAACTTCGGCAACCCGCAACTCCTGCCCGTTTTTGAGCGTTGCCAGACCAAAATCCGTTCCGGAAAAGTTTGCGAACTCGCTTGCCGCGTTACCGGCGAGAGCAGGAGCGCCGGTGGAAGCGACAAGGCGATCCTGACCGTCGACGATCCAGGCCGCCCAGTTTTCCGGCAGCCCGTTGGCGTAGAGGAGGTTTGTCACGATCGTCGGACGGATGACAACCGACAGAATGGCTCGCAGCTTGTCATTCCTCTGGATCGGAACCCTCACGGCAAAGGCGGCCTGCCCTCGGGGCCCGATCGAAACATTGCCGATCACAGCGCCGCCCGTGCGAACCACGGCCTGGTGGCTCTCGATGTCCACGACCTGTTTTTCAACCGAACCCTCCAGCGGCGGCAGCGACAGCACCACCTCGCCCTTTTCGTCCGATATCCGGATCTGCTCCCATTCAGGCACTCGCTCCCGCAGGCGTCGAGCGGTCTCGGCGAAGGCGGAACGGGGAATGGGCGGATCGAGACGGGGCGAATCCGCAACGACGGTCAGAAGCTGAATCTGGCTTTTAAGCTCGCGCTGAAGCGTGGCGGCCATGGCCGTCGCTTTGCTGCGAATGTCGGCGTCGAGCGCGTTCTGCTGCTCCTGAATGAAGAACCTGCCCATCACTGCGGCGAGAATGATAAGCGGGATGAGCGACGCAGTAACGAGAAGGAGCGCTGGCCGGGTTTGATTCAACTGATACTCCGATATCCGTTGTTCACGTTCCATCAAATAAGCCAGAGCCTGAAACTTGCAACGCCAATTTGGGCAGGAAGCTCAGCGCCGCGCCGGATGGCTGGAGAGATTGCATCGATCAGCGTCATGCAAATGACGATGTCAACGGTCGACCGTTCTTTCCTCCGCCTTTTCCACGCCACAACGACACGTTCTCCGTAAGATCGGATTCTCCAATGACCGGAGGCGAGCTGTCCCGCAACCGCAGGCTTGTGGACCTGCTCTTCCAACCAACCGGAGCGGAGCATATCCATTTTTCCGCCGCGACTCAGCGATCCGGCACCAGCGCGTTCAACGTGCGGGCCAATAGCGCCACGCCACCGGCCAAATAGACCGCAGCGCCGACCAGCAGCATGACAACGCCGCCGACCTGTTGATCCGTGGCCGCGTCGAGCGTAACGCCGAGGCAGGTCACGTCTCCTTCTCCATAAAGCGGACGCGGCGAAAGTGCCAGCAGCGCGCCAAGCAGGGTCATATGCATGGATGTGAAAAGCAGACCGAACGTGCCGGCAAGGCGCCGCTCCTCCTTTCCGGCCAGCCCGCCGCCAAGGCAGGCGAGCCAAAGCGCCAGCCCTGCCCCGAAAAAGATTGCCTGCTCGAGTGCCGCGACAGCAATCGAGCTTTCGGAAAGCGCCCGAAGCGCCGGGATATGCCAGACCCAGACCGCGAAAAGCTCGATGACAGAGGCAAGCAGCGGAGTGAACCACGGCCGGCCGGCGGTAAAATCCCGCTCCGTCCCCGATATTCCGACAGCAACCAGCGGCGCGGCGCCCGCCACCACTCCCATATGCGCAATCATGTGGACGGAAAAGGAATTGCGGTCGGCAAAGGGCAGAAACATGCCCCACAGCAACAGCAGCAGGACGAAGCCGGTTGTGAGCGCCGCCTTTGTCATGGCTGACACTCGGCGATGAAGATCAGCGGGATGGACGCGAAAACCACGGCGACGAAGCTGAGGCCAGACAGCAGCAGTGTCGCAAAGCCTTGGAACAGGGTACGGGCATCGCGGGTCGGCTCGTCATGCGGCGGATCGGCCGCTCCGAAACCCCATTGCCGCCAGGCGAGATACCCCGACAGCACGATCATCGCCAGCGCCAGCACAGTCACGATGACAAGTGCGATCCGCACGCCGTCGAAAGTGAACGAGGATGGCAGCCGCTTGGCGCAGAACACCGCAACCGTGACGTAACAGGCGATGAAATGCAGCGCCCAGACGGTCGGCGCCGTAAATAGGGTCCAAAGCGTTTCGACTTCGCGCGGAATGATGCTTTTCATGATGCCACCATCGGGAAAAGGCCGAGGACCGCGAAGGTGACGACGGCGGTAAAGGCCATGAAATGCCAGTAGAGTGCGACGTTGCGGATATCCTGGTCATATTCCGCGGTCATCCTGCCGGCGACGCTGCGGGCGAGGCAATAGGCCTGCATGATCGCGCCGACCACGCCGTGCGTCACCGTCCAGATTGCGACGATCCAGACGATGGCCGGATAGACATTCGCTGTCGGATCCATGCCATGCAGATAGGGACCGGCAAGGCCCGCAAGCGAGGCGGCGACCGAAACGGCGAAGGCGGCGGTGAGCGCCAACCGCGCATCCGGCCGACCCTTGTCGTTGAGTTGGCGCGCCAGCAGCGTCAGCGTCCAGGCGATGACGTAGAGCACCAGCGCCGCCATCGGCCACAGGACGCCCGGCCCTTTGGCGATCGCGGTGAAATCGTCATGGATGGTCCAGTAGAAGAAATAACCGAAAATCAGGCTCGCGAACGCCGTGCCGTCGCCGACCATGGTGATGAACATCGCCCACCAGCCGACCGAAGCCGGCCCGGAGACATAGATCGGCAGCTTCCCGCCTAGCCCGACATCGATCTCCGGTGCCTCCGGTATCGGCGCCGTTCCGTTCCAGAGCCAGTGGATGACGGCTAAGAAGGTGATGATCGCGAAGACGATCGTGGTGATCCACATTTTGAAGGTCAACGCGATGAACACACCGCCGAGCGCGATCGCCGCGATGATCGTCACGTAGGAGACGCCGCCGACCCGCAGACACTGGATCGGCTTCGCATCCAGGACAGAGGTCACCAGCGTCTCGCGCTTGCCGGACTTCGCATCCGGCAGATAGAAGCGCCCGGCCTCGATATCCGCCTGCAGGTTTGGCTGATCCCAGAGCGGATAGCGGCTGTTAATGATCGGCACCGAGCGCATGCCCCAGCTTTCCGACGGATCGTTGGTCCATTCGAGCGTGCCGGAATTCCAGGGGTTGAGATCGCGCCCTGCCGGTTGTTGTTTCGGGCGAAAAATGTCGATGACGAAGGTCGCGACACCGGCGGCGAAGACGAAGGCACCGATGGTCGAGATGAGGTTGAACCAGTCCCAGCCGATATCTTCCGGATAGGTGAAGACCCGCCGCGGCATGCCGCGCAGGCCGGAGAAGTGCATGGGGAAGAAGGCGACGTTGAACCCGGCAAACATCAGCCAGAAAGCGGCCCTGCCCCAGGCATCGCTGAGCTTCTTACCCGTCACGAACGGAAAATAATAATAGATGCCGGCGACGACCGGAAACAGCATGCCGCCGATCAGCACGTAGTGCAGGTGCGCGACGACGAAATACGTGTCATGCGCCTGCCAGTCGAACGGTACGAGCGCCACCATGACACCCGTCAGGCCGCCGATCACGAAGATGATCAGCCCGCCTGCCCCGAACAGCATCGGCACAGAAAAGATCACCCGGCCGGCGAGCATGGTGGCTATGAACACGAAAATCTGCACGCCGGTCGGGATCGCCACCGCCTCCGATGCCGCCGAGAAAAAAGCGAGCGAGATCTGCGGCAGGCCAGTCGCGAACATGTGGTGCACCCAGAGCCCGAAACTTAGGAAACCCGTACCGACGGCAGCCAGGACGATCCACGAATAACCAACGATCGGCCGCTGCGAGAAGGTCGGCACGATCATCGCCATCAAAGCGATTGCGGGCAGGAAGATGATGTAGACTTCCGGGTGGCCGAAGATCCAGAACAGGTGCTGCCAAAGCAGCGGATCGCCGCCTCGCCTCGCGTCGAAGAACGGCCAGTCGAACATCCGCTCCATCTCGAACAGGATGTCGCCCGCGATCAACGGCGGAAAGGCAAAAAGGATCATGCCCGCGACGATCAGCAGATACCAGGCGAACATCGGCATGATGTTGATACGCATGCCGGGCGCCCGGCATTTCATGATGCCGACGATGATCTCGACGGCTGCGGCAATCGACGCCACTTCGATGAAGGACAGGCCGAGCAGCCAGATATCCGCGCCGATGCCGGCATATTCGTCGTCGGTCGCAAGCGGCGGATACATGAACCAGCCGGCGTTCGGGGCGGCGTTGAAGAAGATCGAGCCGCAGACGAAGACGCCGCCGATGAGAAAACTCCAGAAGCCGAAGGCGGACAGCCGCGGAAACGGCAGCTCCCGGGCGCCAAGCATTGACGGCAGCAGGAAGATCGCGACGGCTTCGAAGATCGGCACCGCGAACAGGAACATCATCACCGTGCCATGCAGCGTGAAGGCCTGGTTGAAGAGTTCGGCGGAGATGAGGTCGTTCTGCGGCACCGCCAGTTGCAGGCGCATCAGGAGCCCGAGCAGGCCGGCGAACAGCATGAAGGCAAAGGCGGTGACGCCATACCACAACCCGATCTCGCTGTTGTTGACAGACGTCCAGTAGCGGATGCCCTTCGGCGTCTCCCATACCTTGCGGAGCCGTTCCTCCTGCGCCGCCCGTTCTTCCGGCGGAAAATTGCCGAGCTCCATGGTCATCTGAGCCCCTTCAGGTAGGCGGCGATCCGATCGATCTCCGCCTCCTCCAGCATAGAGAAGTGCGGCATGCGCGCCTCCGGCTTGACCTTGCCGGGATCGCGTATGAAGCGGGCGACTTGCTCCTCTCCATTGGGAAGCGTCCCCGCTCCCACAGAACCGCGCTCGCCGAAGGCGGTCAGATCGGGACCGATCGTCCCCCTCGCCTCCGTGCCGGAAATGGCATGGCAGGCGGCACAACCGTGGCGAAGGAAGAGCGCCAACCCCTCTTTATCCTGTCCGCCGGACGCGTTGCGACGCGCAGCGACCCAGTCCTCGTACGCCTCCGGTTCCATCGCATGGACGGTGAAAGCCATCAGCGCGTGACTGGCGCCGCAGAACTCTGCGCAGACGCCCCGATAGGTACCGGGCTTTTCCGCCTCCAGTGTCAGGCGGTTCTCACGGCCGGGTATCATGTCCATCTTGCCGCCGAGCACGGGTATCCAGAAGGAATGGATAACGTCGGGCGATTTCAGCAGAAAGACGACGCGCTCTCCGGTCGGTACGCGCACTTCATTGGCCGTTTCGAAAACGACCGCGCCACCGTCATCGAGATAACGCACCCGCCACCAGAACTGCTCGCCGGTCACCTCGACGCGCCGCAGGCCGCGATCTTCTGCCTGGAACCAGGGCCGGACATTGGGCATCAGCCAGACGGCATAGGAAAGGAGGGCCGCAAGGATGACCGACGGCAAAACAGTCCCGCCCCAGAGGATGAGCTGCCCCGCGCCTTTTTCCGAATAGGTTCGACGCTTGCGCGCGGCATGGAACAGCAGCCCGACGACACCCGCCCAGATCACCGCGCCGCCGGTCAGCATGACGAAAAAGAGGGTTGCGACCGCGCTTGCCTCGCTGCCTGCCGGATCGAGTGCCGACTGGACGCCGGAACATGACGCCAAAAGCGGAAACAGAAGAAGGATGATCGTGGCTCGGATTGCCGGCCGATGGCCGCCCGAAATGCCGTCCCGGCCGATGTCTCGTCCTGATCGGATTGGCCGGCCAACGCCGGTCAAGCGGTCATCATCCATTCGACAAGCACCCATCGTGCCATTCGGCCGTCAGCCGGACATGGAGCCGCAACGCACGACCTGAGGCTTTGTTCCAGGAAAGAAGACCGGACCAAGATTGTTTACAAACAGGTCCGCCTCCGGAGGGAAATCAGCACGAGTAGTACCGGTCGCCGCGCATCCGATCCCGTGAGCACTCGAAAATAGTGCCCGGATTGATCTCGATCACTGATGACGCTGCTGATGCGGGTAATTTCACCTTTTAACCCAAAAGGGAGGTTACCATGCCGCTGAAATTGAAGTCAGGATTCTTGACATCCTCCGGACAGGAGGGTCGCCTGTTGATGGATACAGGGATCGGCGACCAAGTCGTCGTGGTTACCCACAATGCGCTTGAGGCCATCGCCGATCCCCCACGCGCCGACGAATTCAGGCTGCAGGAACATATCGAAGTCTTCAGCCGGATTGCGAGCGACAAGTTCGACGGAAAACAATTCGATCCGACCGGCCATATTCGCGTGACGTCCGAGGACGTCCGCACGTGGCGCAATATCGGCCGATAGATGTCGGATGCTCCAGGCCCAGCCAATATAGCACCTGAAGACGTGGAGGCTGCTCAGGCCACAGCAGGTTCCGGACGACGGCGAACCTGCAAGACAGCGCCGCGACCGGCCCCTTCCGGATACCTGTCATTCGCCCTGTGGTCTGAAGACGTCGAGCCATTGGAGTAGCCTCACGAAGCGCGGGCTCCCTTGTCCGCCTGATCGAGCAATGCAAGCAGGCCCTTCAGGATCTCTGTCGGGGGCGGCGGGCAGCCTGGAATATGAAGGTCCACCGGCACGACCTTCGAAACCCCGCCCATGACCGCATAGCTATCTGCGAAGCAGCCGCCGTCGCGGGCGCAACTGCCGAGCGCCACGACCCATTTGGGACCGGGCGTAGCGTTGTAGGTCCGTTCCAGCGCCTCGGCCATGTTCCGCGTCACCGGACCGGTGACCATCAGCACATCGGCATGCCGCGGCGAGGCGACGAAGCGGATGCCGAAACGCTCGATATCGTAAAAGACGTTGCTCAGCGCATGCATTTCCAATTCGCAGCCGTTGCAGGAGCCTGCGTCGACGGCGCGGATCGACAGGCTGCGGCCAAGCCGGCGACGGGCCGACCTATCGACGGCCGTGGCAAGCTCCTCTATCGCCGCATCGGATTGTCGCGGGGCCGCTTCTGTGAGCGGCGGCCGGATCAGACTTTCGAAAAGGAGCCTGCGCATGGCTATCTGCCTCCGTTAGAGATCGTGGCCGGAATAGGAGCAGTTGAAGGATTTGTTGCAGAGCGGGAAATCGGCAACGATGTTCCCTTCGATGGCGGCTTCCAGCAACGGCCACTGGAACCACGAAGGATCGCGCAGATGGCACCGATCCACCCGGTTGCCGGCAAGCCTGAGCCAGACAAGGATGTCGCCGCGAAAACCTTCCACGACGGCCATGCCTTCGCGCACCTCCCCGTTGTCGGCTACGTCATGCCGTGTGGGGCCGGGCGGCAACTGGTCGAGAATCTGTTCGATGAGCGAGAGGCTCTGCTCGACCTCACGGATGCGGATCCAGATGCGCGCGTTGACGTCTCCTTGGTCGAGTACCGGCACATCGAAGCGGAGAACATCGTAGGGCGGATAGGGCAAAGCGCGCCGGACATCGAAGGCGCGCCCGGACGCACGCCCGACATAGCCCCCGGCGCCGTAAAGCCGGGCGAGATCCGGCACGAGGATGCCTGTGCCCACCATCCGGTCCTGCAAAGATGCGGTATTGTCATAGAGATCCACCAGCGCCGGAAACTTTCTGCGGATCTCGGCAAGCAGCGTGCGCAGGCCCGCCGCCCCGGCCTCGTCGAGATCGGCGGCGACGCCGCCGGGCACGATGCAGTC
>NZ_JALBGW010000081.1:0-21432 GCF_023006485.1 Neorhizobium sp. BETTINA12A | reverse complement strand
AACACGCCGGCAGCTCCGGCGTCCAGCACCCCGGCAATCGATTCCGGTGCGTGGCCCGGAACGCGCACCATGGCGGGCACGCGATGGACATCCGAGGCACGGACGAGGTTTTCGATCAGCTCACGGCCGATCTGAGCATGCTCGGCGTCGATGCAGATGAAGTCGAGGCCGGCCGCAGCGGTCACCTCGATTGCGACGGGATGCGGGATCGCCGCGAATGTGCCGATGACGCGCTCGTGACCGATACATTTTCTGCGGAAGTCGCTCATCGGGGATACCTTCTGAAATCTGCTGAAACGGCTTTGAAACCTGCGCCAAATTAAAGTTTAAGCCTAAAATTCTGGACGCTGCAAGCGAATTAAACAGTATACCAAAAATGACGTAAATTAGGACATTCGATACGTATTAGAAGAAAATCCCTTGATATTCGGCAAAATCAGTATACGGTTTCCATAGGAGATTTCGATGTTGAAACCGAGCGACAATCTGGTGGACGCGATCTATGCCGATCTGCGGTTGAAGCTGCAGCGGAGCGCCGTTTCGCCGACCGATCGCCTGGTGGATACTGAAATCGCCAATGCCCATGGCATTTCCCGGATGCCGGCGCGCGAGGCGCTGCTCCGGCTGGTTTCCGAAGGGTATCTGGTCGGCACGACGCGCGGCTTTGCGGTGCGGGAATTGTCGCTGGAGGACATTTCCGGGCTTTTCGAGGTGCGCCGCCAGCTCGAGCCGCGCGCCGCAGCCTGTGCCGCCCGCGACATGACGCCGGAGATCGAGGCGGAGATCACGGCGGCAATGAACCGGGTGGAACTGGCGCTGGGTGCGAGCGATATTCCAGCCCTGCTGGCGGCCAATGTCGATTTCCGCAATGCGTGGCTCAAGGCGGTCAACAATCCGCATATGGCGGCGACGATTTCCCGCTTCATCGATTATTTCCAGTCGGTGCGGCTTGGCACGTTCGCCGACCCGGCTACGGCCTATCAGTATATCGACGGTCTTTCCCGTATTCATGCTGCCTTCCTCGCGCACGACCCGCTGATGGTTCAGGACCGCATGACGCTTTTCATGTTCGCGGCGGAGGAAGCCTACCTCTCCGTCCGGCGGCGCCAGTTGGAAGAGGCGGAGACCGCGCGTCCCGCTCGCAGAAGAATACAAAAGAGAGGAACAGCATGATCAAGCCGCATCCGCTGAAAGGCCCCAGCAGACTGAAACTCGGCGTCTTTTCGCCGAATGCGGACGGGGGGCTTGCGATTACCGAGGTGCCGGAGCGCTGGCAGGCACGCTGGGAAGACAATCTCAACGCCGTGCAGATCGCCGATCGCGGTGGGCTCGACTTTTTCCTGCCGATCGCCCGCTGGAAAGGTTTCGGCGGCAAGAACCGGGTGCGTGAATGGTCCTTCGAGACCTTCACCTGGGCGGCCGGCCTTGCTTCCGTCACCGAGCGGATCGGGCTGTTCATGACCGTGCATGTGCCGCTCGTGCATCCCCTTTATGCGGCGAAGGCGTTGGCGACCGTCGATCATATCAGCGGTGGCCGGGCGGGTCTCAATATCGTCTGCGGCTGGAATCCGAAGGAATTCGGCATGTTCGGGGTGCCGCTGGTCGAGAAGGGTTATGACCAGGCCGACGAATGGCTGGAGATCATGGAGCGGGCCTATACGTCGGACGCGCCATTCGATTTCGACGGCACCTATTATAAGCTGAAGGACGTCGTCAGCCGCCCAGCCAGCCTGCAGTCGCCGCGGCCGGTCACCATGAATGCCGCCTTCGGCGGGCCGGGCCGGGATTTCGCGGCCAAGAACTGCGAATACCTGTTCACCACCTTCACCGAGATCGCCGAGGCCGGAAAACACGTGGAGGACATCAAAGCCCGCGCGGACAAGCTCGGACGCGACGTCGGCGCCTATACGGTCTGCCACGTCGTTTGCCGTGAGACCCAGCAGGAGGCCGAGGATTATTACGAGCGTTATGCCGTGACGATGGCCGATCACGCAGCGGTCGACGCACACATGGCCGGCAAGAAGGAATTCACCCAGTCGCACGACAAAAGTGCTTACGATCTTTATCGAAAGCGGTTTGCAGGCGGTGCTGGCGGCTATCCGTTGATCGGTACGCCGGAAAAGATCGTCGAAGACATGATCGCGATCGCCGAACAGGGGTATTCCGGCATCGCCATGTCCTTCGTAAACTACACCTATGAGCTGCCTTTCTTCTGCGATCGCGTCGTGCCTTTGTTAAGAAAAGCGGGGCTGAGGGTCGAATGACGATAAATATTCAAAGCGACGAGGTGGATGCGACACGGCTCGCCTTTCGGGAAGGCATGGCGCAGCTGGCGGCGGCGGTGAACATCGTCACCACTGACGGACCAGGCGGGCTTGCGGGCTTTACGGCGTCAGCCGTCTGCAGCGTAACGGACCGGCCGCCAACGCTGCTGGTCTGCCTCAACCGGTCGAGTTCGGTCGCCGGCATGTTCGAGAAAAACCGGGTGCTCTGCGTCAATACTTTGGGTGCCGGCCACGAGCCGATGTCGAGGCTGTTCGGCGGTTCGACGCCGCAGGATGACCGGTTCGCGGTAGGCGATTGGGTGCTTGCCGCGACGGGATCGCCGCGGCTGACCGATGCGGTCGTGTCTTTCGATTGCGAAGTGGAAAATGCGGTCGAGAGCGGCACGCATCATGTTCTGTTCTGCCGGGTAGTCGGGATCGTCCACGGTTCGGAAGATGAAGAAGCACTCGTCTATTTCCGGCGCCGCTATCATCATCTCAAGTGAGATGGAGACCTCCGCGGGAGTTTGTCCCGCGGAGGTCTTTGCATCACCTGGTCTTGGCGATGATCTCGCCTAGCACCATGTCGAAACGGTCGATCTCTTCCGCCTTGTTGTAGTGGACCATCGACACGCGCATGCAGCCCGTTTCCATGGTCAGCCCGAGGCGCTTCATCAGGCGCGGCGCGAACATATGTCCGTCGCGGCTGCCGATATTGTTCTTGCCGAGTTCGGCCGACAGATATTGCGGCGTCAGGCCCGGGATGTTGAAGCAGATGGTCGGAACGCGCTTTTCCACCTGCGCTTCGTCGGATACGCCGTAGATCGTCGCCCCGTGCTTCTTCAAGACCGACAGCATCTTCTTCGACAGCGTCTGCTCGTAAGCGCGGATGGCGCCCATGGCGGCGGCAAGCGCCTCGCGGCGGGAATGTTCGCCTTCGGGCAGGAACCTGCGGCCGAGGTCTTCGAGATAGAGTACGGCAGCATTCATGCCGGCGACGTTCTCGTAGGTGAAGGTGCCGACCTCGATCTTGTAGGGCGGCACGTCCGGAATGAAGTCTTCCTTGAAGGTCGGCAGCTTGACCAGCGCATCATAACGGCCCCAGAGGAAGCCCATATGCGGCGAAAAATTCTTGTAGCCGGAGCAGACGAGATAGTCGCAACCCCAGGCCTGGACGTCGATCAGCGCGTGCGGACCGTAATGCACGCAGTCGAGGAAGACCTCGGCGCCGGCCGCATGCGCCAGCTTGCCGACGGTCGCGACGTCGACGATCGTGCCGATTGAATGGGCGGTCACCGTGCAGGCGACCAGGCGGGTCTTGTCGTTCAGGAGCGGCTTCAGGTCGTCGGTATGCAGCATTCCATCTTCGCGCATCTTCCACCAGACGATCCTGGCACCGTCGGCCTCCAGCGCCATCCAGGTGGCGATGTCGGCATCATGGTCCATGTCGGTGACGATGATCTCGTTGCGCTCCTGGAGCATTTTTGCGATGCCGAGGCTGACGAGGCGGATGAATGACGTGGCGTTGAGGCCGAAGGAGATTTCCTCCGGGCGGTAGGCATTGACCAGCAGACCGACGGAGACGCGGGCTTCGGCAATGGTGCGGTCGACGCCCTGGCTGTGGAGATAGGGCGCCATGCGCTGCACGTTGCAGTCTACGAGATGGGCGGCGACCGCATCGACGACGGCCTGGGGCACCTGGGCACCGCCGGCATTTTCGAAGAAGATGAAGTCCTTGTATTTCTGGAGAGCCGGAAATTTCAGTCTGAGCTCATCGACCGGAAAAGCCTTGGCGAGGTTATCGCCTGCCGTGACATGCGTGTTCATGGATTTCTCCCAGGGTGTCGTATTATCGATGAAGAGGGATACAGGTGATAATAAGCCTCCCCCTATTATGTTTGCTCGCAGCCTAATGAGCATTTGATCAAACTTTCAAATGTTCTATTGTGCCATTGGCATTTGATCAAGGGGAAACGCGTCGCGAACGGGAGATGGCCGGACGCCGGGAGACTTGAAGAGCGCGGCCTGTTATGCGAGGCCTGGTTGTGATTTGAATGGGATCAGAGGGCAAGGATGGCGGATAGCGGGCTTTTGAAGGTCACGTCGCGCGTGACCGTTCAGGATACGGTTTACGAACAGCTGCGCCGGGCGCTGATGTGGGGCTCCTTCGCGCCATCGCAGGCGATCACCATTTCGTCGCTGGCAACCGAGTTCGGCACCAGCCACATGCCGGTGCGCGAGGCGCTGCGGAGGCTTGCGGCGGAAAACGGGCTGGAAATCGGCCATAACGGCTCGGCCCGGGTGCCGGCGGTTTCGCGCGAGCGGCTCGATGATCTCTGCCAGGCGCGCATCGCGCTCGAGGGGCTGGCGACGGAACTTGCCGCCAAACATATGACCGACGAGGATATCGACCGTTCGGAAGTGCTTGCGCGCGAGCATGAGGAAACCGGCAAGGCCGGCGACGTCTACGGCATGCTGCGCAAGAACCAGGAGTTCCACTTCGGCATCTACGAGGCTTCGCGTTCCGAGGTGCTGCCCCAGCATATCGAAATGCTCTGGCTGCGGTTCGGCCCCTATATGCGGATGCTGACCAATTACGTGGAAAAGGAATTCGACAAGGGCGTTGTACACCCATTCTCGTCCTATCACTTCCGGATCGTCGCAGCGCTTCGCGAGCGCAACGGCGCGCTGGCGCGGGAGATGATGGTGGGGGATATCCTCGCTACACAGTCGCACCTGCGGGACATGTCTCCGGAACTGCGGTAACCCCGGCGCTGTGAGCCGGGGGTAAGCTTTCAAAGTTCGGCCTACTGGCCGAGACCGAGCGAGGCGAGATATTCGACCGAAGCCGGAATCTTCGACTTGTCCTTGATCTCGACGATCAGGCGCGGATTGCTGGTAAGATCGGCAAGTGCCTGGAAGACCGACGGCCAGAGGATATTGCCTTCGCCGAGCGCCCAGTGGCGGTCTGCATATCCGTCGGCATCCTGCAGGTGGACGTGCTGCAGGCGGTTTCCGGCTGCCTTCACATAATAATCGACCGGCGGAGCACCGGTGGAACCATGCGCGTAATGGGCATGGCCGGTATCGATCGAGACCGCGACGGCCGGCGAATTGAAGCTGTCGGCGAGTGCCACGCGGACGTGCTGGTCGATGTCCTCGATGTTTTCCAGAACGATCACAGCGCCGATATCTTCGGCCTGCTTGACGGCGTCCCTCATCGTCAGATGCACGTGCTCGACGACGCGCTCGGACTCGCCCCTGTTGTTGTCGAGGTTGTTGTAGGACCAGGTCGTATAGGGGCTGTGGGCGACCATCTGCGTCGCGCCGATCGCGGCGCAAACGTCGAGGCCCTGCTTCAGGCGCTTGGCGACGACGGCGCGGATATCCGGGTCATTCGAGGCGATGGTGAAGCCCCAGAACGGGCCGTGGATGCCGAGGCGGCCTTCAAAACCGTCCAGCAGCTTCCTGGCGCGGGCGGCGAGCGGCGTCCAGTCGCCGTTCAGGACGTCGGCGGTGGTGAAATCCTGAAGTTCGAGATCGCGCTGTTTTTCGAAAAGCCAGCTGCGGTGAACTTCGAGCTCGCCAAGCGTCATGGCGGCGCCGATCACGGGGAGGGAAGACATGGAAAACTCCGTCAAAAATAAAGGAAATATCGGGGGAGGGACGCGCAGGAAGAAATCCGCGCAGGCTCCCCATCTCAGAATTCTGTGTCGGCAGTATTACATTTGTAACACGAGATGATGAAATTTGCATGCGTGTTCAATTTCATCGAATCGCCAAGTTAGCGTCACGGAACTGATACACAGGCTGGCCAAATAGCCCCTGCAAATCAGGGGGTAGTCGTGAGCTGCAGCAAGACGCTTCTCATCGTTGTTCATCGGGGCGGGCGGCTTTCGCATTCGCAGCCCGAACGGATGGCGTGCCGTTGGCGGCCTAGGCTCTGCGAACCCCTTAGCCGTCACCGCTCAAGCTCGCAGGGGCTGATCGAGCTCGTCCATTAACCGAAGCCAAAGGACAATTTCCATGGTCAACTTCACCCGCCGCAGCACGCTCGGGCTTGCCGGCGCCGCTGCCGGTTCGCTGATCCTGCCGCGCTTCTCGTTCGCCCAGGGTGCCAAGCGCCCGTCGGTCACGATCGCCGTTCAGAAGATCACCAACAACAACACGCTCGACATCTGGAACGAACAGTCGAACGTCGGCGAGCGCGTTTTCTTCCCGAATCTCTGGGAAGGCCTCATCCTGCGTGACTGGATGGGCAATCAGGGGCCGCTTCCGGGTCTTGCAACCGAATGGAAGCGCATCGACGACAAGACGCTCGAACTGAAGCTCCGCAAGGGCGTCAAGTTCCACAACGGCGACGAGTTGACAGCAGAAGACGTCGTCTTCAGCTTCTCCGCCCAGCGCCTGTTCGGCACCACCCAGCCTGCCGGCGGCAAGACCATCTTTGCCGACGACAACAAGCCGGTCACCGCCAAGGAATTGCCGGCCGCCATCCCGGGCATCGGCCGCCGCCTGTGGCCGGCACTCGCCGGCGTCGAAGCCGTCGACAAATACACCGTCCGTTTCCACAACGCGACGCCTGATGTCACGCTCGAAGGCCGCCTCTACGCCTTCGGCAGCCAGATCGCCAACCGCCGCGCCTGGGACGAAGCCAAGACCTACGTCGATTGGGCCCGCAAGCCGGTTACGACCGGCGCCTACATGGTGGGCGAATACAAGCCGGACGTCTCGCTGACGCTCGTTGCCTTCGACGAATACTGGGGTGGCCGTCCGCCGCTCGCCCAGATCCGCTTCGTCGAAGTTCCGGAAGTCGCTTCCCGCGTCAACGGCCTGCTCTCCGGCGAATACGACTTCGCCTGCGACCTGCCGCCGGACCAGATCGCCACCGTCAAGGCTGCCAAAGGCTTTGAAGTTCAGGGATCGACGATCAACAACCACCGCATCTCGGTCTTCAACACTCAGAACCCGATCCTTGCCAACCCGCTGATGCGCCGCGCCATGACGCATTCGATCGACCGCCAGGCGATCGTCGAAGCGCTGTGGGCCGGCCAGACAAAGATCCCGGCCGGTCTGCAGTTCCCGTTCTACGGCCCGATGTTCGTCGAGGGCTGGAAGGTTCCGGAATTCAACGCCAAGCTCGCCCAGGACCTGATCAAGCAGGCGGGTTACAAGGGCGACGTGATCCCGTTCCGCCTTCTCAACAACTACTACACCAACCAGACCTCGAACGGTCAGATCATGGTTGAGATGTGGAAGCAGGTCGGCCTCAACGTTCAGATCGAAATGAAGGAAAACTGGGGCCAGATCCACGATCCGGCTGGCGTCAAGGGTGTTCGCGACTGGTCGGCCTCGGCCGCCTTCAGCGATCCGGTCTCCTCGATCGTCGCTCAGTTCGGTCCGAACGGCGAGGTGCAGCAGAAGAAGGACTGGACCAATACTGAGGCAAACCAGATGGCGTCGATCCTGGAAACCAGCACCGATGCAGCTGCCCGCAAGAAGGCTTTCGCCCGCATGCTGGAAATCTGCGAGCGCGAAGACCCCGTCTACCAGGTCCTGCACCAGAACGCCGTGTTCACGGGCATGAAGTCATCGCTCAAGTGGAAGGCCGCTCCGGCCTTCGCGATGGACTTCCGCTCCTCCAACTGGGCGATCTGATCGGATTGTTCTCCTCTGCTCCGGCGACCATGCGGCCGCCGGAGCGTCTGTTTTCAAAAACGGCAATGTCTTCGGTCCGGAACCGGCGGGAGGCAGGAGTATGGCGGGATATGGATAGAGCATCGTCCAATCTGGTGGAACTGCGTGACCTCAAGGTCGCCTTTGACGGCGTCCAGGTTCTGCACGGTATCGATCTCAACGTGGGCCGGGGCGAAGCGGTCGGTCTCGTCGGAGAATCGGGATGCGGAAAATCGGTGACGTGGCTTGCTGCTCTGGGACTGCTTCCCGGCAAGGCGAGTGTCAGCGGTTCCGTTCAGCTTGATGGGCAGGAACTCGCCGGCGGTCCCCGCGAGGCTTTCGAGCGGGTGCGCGGCGGCCGGATCGCGATGATCTTTCAGGACCCGTCGAGCTCGCTCAACCCGGTGCTCAGGATCGGCCGCCAGATCGTCGAGACTCTGTCGTTGCATCGCGGCCTCCGGGGCGATGCAGCCAAAAGAGAGGCGCTGCGGCTGCTGGACATGGTCGGCATTCCCGATGCCCGCCGCCGTTTCGATCTCTATCCCCACGAATTCTCGGGCGGCCAGTGTCAGCGGCTGATGATTGCCATGGCGCTTGCCGGTGAGCCGGACCTCCTGATCGCCGACGAGCCGACCACCGCGCTCGACGCGACGATCCAGGCGCAGATCCTCGACCTGCTGATCCAGCTCCGGGCTGAGACCGGCATGGCGACCGTGTTCATCAGCCACGATCTCGGCGCCGTTTCCCAGGTTTGCGAGCGCGTCTGCGTCATGTATGCCGGCCGGATCGTCGAGGAAGGCACTGTCGCCCAGCTTTTCTCCGAGCCGCGCCACCCTTATACGCGCGGTCTTTTCGACGCGATCCCGCGGATCGACGGTCCCCGCCACCGGCTGATCCCGATCCCCGGCACGGTCCCGAACCCAAAACATCTGCCCGAAGGCTGTTCCTTCTCGCCGCGCTGTTTTCGCGCGGTCGAGGCCTGTCGCAGCGAGCGCCCTGCGCTCGAGACGTCGACCGATGGTCGGCAGCTCGCCTGCTTCCGGCCGGTTCCGGCCAATGAGCCTGTCGAGACAAGAACCAGAATGACCGAGGACATGCTGCAATGACCGCCCTTATCGAAGCGGACAATCTCGTCCGCGTCTATCAGATCCGTCGCGGCCTGTTTGCACAGCCGCATCCGGTGCGCGCTGTGGACGGCATTTCGCTGGCACTGAAGCCCGGCGAAACGCTGGGCGTTGTCGGCGAGTCCGGCTCGGGCAAGTCGACTCTCGGCCGGATGCTGCTCGGCATCGATGCCGCGCAAGGCGGCGAAGTCCGGTTCGAAGGCAAGCCGATGCCGGACCTGAAGACGCCGGAATGGCGCGCGCTGCGGGCCAAGATGCAGTTCGTCTACCAGGATCCGCTGGCAGCGCTCGACCGGCGCGTGACGGTCGCAAAACAGATAGGCGAGCCGCTGGACATCCACAGGCTCATTCCGAAGCAACACCAGGAGGCCCGCGTCGCCGAGCTGATGACGGCCGTTGGCCTGCGTCCGGATCAGGCCGGGCGCTACCCTCACGAACTGTCGGGCGGCCAGCGGCAGCGCGCGGTGATCGCCCGCGCGCTTGCCGCACGTCCCAAGCTTCTGGTTTGCGACGAGCCGGTTTCCGCGCTCGACGTCTCCATCCAGGCACAGGTCGTCAACATTCTGCGCGATCTGCAGGAGCAGAACGGCGTCGCCATGGTGTTCATCAGCCATGACCTCAAGGTGGTGCGCAATATCGCCGACCGGGTGGCGGTGATGTATCTCGGCCGGATCGTCGAGGAAGCCTCGTCCGACGTGATTTTTCACTCGCCGCAGCATCCCTATACCAAGGCGCTGGTCTCCAGCGTGCCGGTGCCGGGCAAGATCCTCCAGGGACGCGTCATCCTTCAGGGCGAGCCGCCGAATCCGGCCAATCGCCCGCTCGGTTGCGCCTTCCACCCCCGTTGCGCGCTGGCGCAGGACGTCTGTCGCACTGTCGTGCCGCAGCTCCGCCCAATCGGCAATGGTCGCACGGCCGCCTGCCATGTCGTGGCCGGCGAAGCCGCCTCGATTGCGGCCTGAGAGGAGTTCCTGATGATCCGCTTCATAGCCGTCCGACTGCTACGGGCAATGATCACCATCTTTGCCGTCGTCACCTTCGCCTTCGTCGTGCTGCGCATGTCGGGAGACCCGGCGCAGGTCATGCTCGGCCCGGACGTGCCGCAGGAAGCCGTCGATGCGTTCCGTCGTTCCTGGGGGCTCGACCAGCCGCTCTGGATCCAATACCTCGCCTATATCAAATCGATCTTCACCGGCGATTTCGGCGTGTCGATGCGTGACAAGGCGTCGGCGCTGGATCTGGTGCTGCAGCGCCTGCCCGCGACGCTGCAGCTCACCCTGCCGGCGCTGCTTCTCAAGCTGGTGTTCGGCATTCCGGCGGGCGTCTACGCGGCGCTGCATCGCCAGAGCTTTGCCGATCGTGGCGTGATCCTGCTTGCGGTACTCGGCTTCACGATCCCGTCCTTCGTGATGGGCCTCCTCCTGGTGCTGATCTTCGCGGTCATCCTCGGCGTGCTGCCGTCCGGCGGCCAGGATACCTGGATGCACGGCATCCTGCCGACGGTGACCATGAGCATCGGCGGTATCGGCATCCTCGCCCGTTTCTCGCGCAGCGCCATGATCGAGGTGATGGGCCAGCCCTATATCCGCACCGCCTCCGCCAAAGGCCTGAAATGGGGCGACGTGGTCTGGAACCATGCGCTGCCGAATGCGGCGGTGCCGATCGTGACGATCGTCGGCTTCATGGTCGGTTCGCTGATCGCTGGCGCCGTGGTGGTCGAATCGATCTTCTCATGGCCGGGCATCGGCCGCCTGCTGATCGTCTCGGTCAGTAACCGTGACCTTGCCGTCGTCCAATGCATCCTGCTGATCATCGCCGCCGCGATGGTGGTTTCGAACCTGGTCGTCGACCTGCTCTACGGCTGGCTCGACCCCCGCCTTCGCTCCAACGCGGCGCATTGAGGATAAAGAGATATGGCTACGATCAATCTGTCGGAAACCGCGCGGACGCCGGGCTGGTATGCGACTTTCGTCACCCGCCTTCGCCGCAACGTGCCGTTCACCGTCGGTCTCGGCATTCTCTGGCTGGCGGCCATGGTGGTGGTTGCGATCTTCGCCGACCAGATCCGCCCCTACAACATCACCGCGATGGACCTGTCGAGCCGCCTTTCCCATCCGGGCGCCCTGAAACATCTGCTAGGTACCGACGAGCTCGGCCGCGACGTGCTTTCGCGCCTCCTCCAGTCGGTCCGGGTGTCGCTGATCATCGCCTTCGGCGCGACGATCCTGTCGGCGGTGTTCGGTACGGCGCTCGGCTTCGCGGCAGCCCAGTTCCGGGGTGCGGTCGAGCATCTCGTGCTGGTGCTTGCCGATTTCCAGGCGGCATTGCCATTCCTGATCATGTCGCTCGCCGTGCTTGCCTTCTTCGGCTCGTCCATGGTGCTGCTCGTCTGCCTCATGGGCTTCTATGGCTGGGAACGCTACGCCCGCATCGCCCGCGGCCTGGCGATCTCGGCAAGCTCTCAAGGATACGCTGCCTCCGTCGTCCAGCTCGGTGCGACGCCGGCACGCGTCTATTTCCATCATATCCTGCCGAACGTCGCCTCGACCCTGATCGTCTCGATGACGCTGACTTTCCCGGAAATCATCCTGATGGAAAGCGGGCTGTCTTTCCTCGGTCTCGGTGTGCAGCCGCCGGAGACGAGCCTTGGCAACATGGTGGGCTTCGGTCGCGAATACCTGACCCGCGCGCCGTGGATCATGCTTGCCCCTTCGGTGGTGATCATGCTGACCACCCTGTCGATCAGCATCGCCGGCGACTGGCTACGCGACAAGCTCGACCCGACCCTTTCGTAGTCCCAAACGTGGCGTAATCTCAGGTGGCGGCCGCAAGACCGGCCGCCACCTGCATCTGTATTGCGGGGTGGAATTGCAACGGATCGTCAACGATCCGGCCGGAAACAGCGCTATTGCGGGCTGTTTCATAAACTCGCCACTTGAGTTTCTGCAATCATGCCGCTAAATCTCAGGCCACCAGGACCGGGCCCCTCTGACAGTTCATCTCTGAGCTGTGATGTCGGACTGGATTAGTCCAACTTGGGTGCCTGGTGTTTGTGGAAATCATGTGACGACAACGGCGGTGACCTACACGGCAGGCGGAATGCAGGTCGTGAGCGTCTTAGGTTCGTCTCGGTCCACACGCGGGCACTCCCGCCTTTTAAGAGATTGGGTGCCAAATGATGGAATTCTTTACGCCGGAGGCGTTGTCCGCGCTCCTGCAGGTTATCATGATCGACCTCGTGCTGGCCGGGGACAACGCGATCGTCATCGGTCTCGCGGCTGCCGGCCTGCCGAAGGAACAGCGGTCCAAAGCCATTCTGGTCGGTATCATCGCGGCGACCGTGCTGCGTATCGGTTTCGCGCTTGCCACGACCCAGCTGCTGCAGATCGTCGGCTTGCTGCTGGCCGGGGGCGTCCTGCTTCTCTGGGTCTGCTGGAAGATGTGGCGGGAGCTGCGTACGCCGCATCATCATGAGGATACAGCCAGCGAAGCGCTGCTGGAGGCCGACCTCAACGCCGATGGCACGGTTGCCGGCGGGGCTCCGCGCAAGACTTTCGCCCAGGCCGCCTGGCAGATCGTCATTGCCGACGTCTCCATGTCGCTCGACAACGTGCTCGCTGTTGCCGGTGCTGCCCACGAACATCCGGGCGTGCTGATTTTTGGTCTGGTCCTGTCGATCGCGCTGATGGGTATTGCGGCGAGCTTCATCGCCCGCCTGCTCAACAAGCATCGCTGGATTGCCTATGTCGGTCTCGCCGTCATCCTTTACGTCGCGCTCGAAATGATCTGGCGCGGCTTTCACGAAGTTGCGCCCTATATCGGTGGGTAATGTCTTCCGGCGCGGCGGTCCTGCCGTCGCGCCGTTTCCTTCGGGACTTTAAAGCCCCGTCTTCGCTCGCCATTTGCCAAGCCGCTTTTCCCTGATCTCAACCAAAACTTATGCCGCGTCAGCAGAACCTATTCGTCAGGCTGCCGATCTGCTTTTATGTCTTCGTGCCAAGCTGCGGTGCCCCATGCGCCGGCCGTGTTGGAGTGGAGGACGCGGGCTCGATTTATGGAGGAGATGCGCCTGTCCGCCGGGCGCGATAGATCGACCATCTAGGAAAAGCCATGACCGAACCCTGTTATGATGTCGCCCATCTCGGCCACGTCGAGCTTTATTCAGACCGTTTCGACGAGTCGCTCGACTTTTTCACCCGTGTCTACGGGCTGACCGAAAGCGGCCGCGAGGGCGACAGCGTCTATCTGCGCGCCTATGACGACTACGAATTCCACACGCTGAAGCTCACCAGGCATCACACCACCGGTGTCGGCCACATCGCCTATCGCACCTCGTCCGCCGAAGCTCTGGAGCGCCGCGTCAGGGTGATCGAGGAGAAGGGCTGGGGCGTCGGCTGGAGCGAAGGCGACCTCGGTCATGGCCGCGCCTACCAGTTCAAGAGCCCAGACGGCCATCTGTTCGAACTCTACTGGGACACCAGGGAATATGTGGCGCCACCGGAAGAGAAGCCGGCGCTGAAGAACATCGCCCAGCGTTATCATGGCCGCGGCGCGAGCCCGCGCCGTCTGGACCACGTCAACCTGCTCGCCGCCGATGTCAGCCTGATCCGCGAATTCATGACCACGGCGCTCGGCAGCCGGGTCACCGAAATGATCCAGCTCGACAACGGCCGTCTCGGCGGCTGCTGGTTCACCATCAACAACAAGACCTATGATCTTGCCTGCTCCGAGGACCATACCGGTTCTCACGGCCGTTTCCACCATGTCACCTATGCCTGCGACCAGCGCGAGGACATCCTGCGTGCCGCCGACATCTTCCTGGAAAACGGCGTTCATATCGAGTCCGGCCCGCACAAGCATGCGATCCAGGGCACGTTCTTCCTGTACGTCTGGGAGCCCGCCGGCAACCGCGTAGAGCTCGCCAATGCAGGCGCGCGACTGATCCTTCGCCCCGACTGGAAGCCGGTCGTCTGGACCGAAGCCGACCGCAAGAAGGGCCAGGCCTGGGGGATGAAGACGATCGAAACCTTCCACACACACGGCACGCCGCCGGTGGCACACAAGTAAGTCAAGAGGCATCCCATGGCAAAGACAGCATTGGTCATCAGCGCCCATTCGGCGGATTTCGTCTGGCGTTGCGGCGGCGCGATCGCGCTTCACGAGGAAAAGGGCTACGACGTCACCGTCGTCTGCCTGTCCTATGGCGAGCGCGGCGAAAGCGCCAAGCTCTGGAAAAACCCGGGCATGACGCTTGAAAAGGTGAAGACCGAGCGCCGCAGGGAAGCGGAAAATGCGGCAAAGGCACTGGATGTCACCGACATCCAGTTCTTCGATCTTGGCGACTATCCGCTGGTCGTCGATCAGGACGCCAAGTTCAAGCTGGTCGACGTGATCCGCAAGGTTCAGCCGGAATTCATGCTCTCCCATTCCAAGTGGGACCCTTACAATACCGACCATATGTACGCGACGCAGGTTGCGGTCGAAGCCCGGATGATCGCCCAAGCCTGGGGTCACAATCCGGGCGAAAAGATCCTCGGCGCACCGCAGCTCTATCTCTTCGAACCGCACCAGACCGAACAGATGGAATGGAAGCCGGACGTTTTCCTCGACATCTCGTCCGTCTGGGAAAAGAAGTGGGCGGCCATCCAGTGCATGGAGGGCCAGGAACATCTTTGGCACTTCTACAAGAACGTCGCCGAAAACCGCGGCAACCACTTCATGCGCAATTCCGGCGGCCAGGCCAGCGGACGCAAGTCGACCCATGCGGAAGGCTTCCAGTCGGTCTTCCCGCGCACTGTCGACGAACTTTGATAGGGGACAAACTCTGATGGCGGTCGTCGTCCAGAATATCGAACGCGCGGATCAGTCGGTCATCGACCGGTTGGCCGCCTGCGGTGTCGCTACGGTGCATGAGGCGCAGGGCCGCAAGGGCCTGCTCGCCAGCTACATGCGGCCGATCTATCCGGGTGCGCGCCTTGCGGCGAGCGCCGTCACCATCTCGGCGCCTCCGGGCGACAACTGGATGCTGCATGTGGCGATCGAGCAGTTGAAGGCCGGCGACATCCTGCTTCTCGCCCCGACCAGCCCCTGCGAAGACGGCTATTTCGGCGACCTGCTTGCGACCTCCGCCCAGGCGCGCGGCTGCAGGGGCTTGATCATCGATGCCGGCGTGCGTGACGTGGTCGATCTCACCCAGATGAAATTCCCGGTCTGGTCGAAGGCGGTCTATGCTCAGGGCACGGTCAAGGAGACCCTCGGCTCGGTCAATATTCCGGTCGTCTGCGCTGGCGCCTATGTTCGGCCCGGCGACGTTATCGTTGCCGATGACGACGGCATCTGCGTGGTTGCCCGCGAGGAAGCCGAAGCGGTTGCCAAGAAGGCGGAAGCCCGTGTCGCCGCCGAAGAAGACAAGCGCAAGCGGCTTGCGGCTGGCGAACTCGGCCTCGATATCTATGACATGCGCGGCAAGCTCGCCGAAAAAGGCCTGAAATATATCTGAGCGGTGGAGGCCGTTTTCTCTTTTCCCCACCGGGGAGAAGAAGGGAGATCGAGATGAGTGAAACTGAAACCGGCGTCCGTTGCATGTGGATGCGTGGCGGCACGTCCAAGGGCGGATATTTTCTCGCTGATGACCTGCCGACCGACCGTGACGGTTTCCTGCTGCGGGTGATGGGTTCGCCCGATTCCCGCCAGATCGACGGCATGGGCGGCGCCCACCCGCTGACCTCCAAGGTGGCGGTGGTTCAAAAATCCGGGCGGGAAGGGGTCGATGTCGACTATCTCTTCCTGCAGGTCTTCGTCGATCAGCCGATCGTCACCGACGCACAGAACTGCGGCAATATCCTCGCCGGCATCGGGCCTTTCGCCATCGAGCGCGGGCTGGTGGCCGCCAGGGGCGACAAGACCGAAGTCTCGATCTTCATGGAAAATACCGGGCAGATCGCCATTGCGACGATCGAGACGCCCGGCGGCCAGGTGACCTACAAGGGCGAGGCCCGGATCGACGGCGTGCCGGGGACTTCAGCGCCGGTGCCGATCGTGTTTGCGGATACGGCCGGCTCCTCTTGCGGCGCGCTGCTGCCGACCGGAAACGCTGTGGACGTGATCGAAGGCGTCGCCTGCACGCTGATCGACAACGGCATGCCCTGCGTCGTCATGCGTGGCGACGTGCTCGGAATTGCCGGCACCGAGAGCCCGAAGGATCTCGAAGCGAACCAGGAGCTGCGCGCCAAGCTGGAGGCGATCCGGCTGAAAGCCGGGCCGATGATGAACCTCGGCGACGTTGCGAAGAAATCCGTGCCGAAGATGACCATGGTCTCTGCACCGACGGCGGGCGGGGCGATCTCGACCCGCACTTTCATCCCGCATACGTGCCATGATGCGATCGGCGTGCTCGGCGCGGTCAGCGTCGCAACCGCCTGCCTTCTGCCGGAAGGTCCGGCGTCTGAACTCGCGGTCATTCCGGAAGGCGACGAGAAGCTGCTGTCGATCGAGCACCCGACCGGCGAGATGAGCGTCATCGCCACCATGAAGGACGGGGAGGTCTATCGTGCGGCGGTGCTGCGCACAGCGCGCAAGCTTTTCGACGGCGTGGTTTTTGGCGACTGAGGGTAGGACACGGGCATGAGGATCGCATTTCTGGGTTTTGGCGAGGCGGCACGCGCCTTTCACGACAGCCTGGCGCCGAAGCTTGAGGATGGCGAATTCCGGGCCTACGACCTGCTGCTCGACGACGCCGAAAAGGCGGGGGAGATGCAGGCAGCGATGACCAGCCGCGGCGTCCGGCCGGAAGCCTCGCCTGCGGGTCTTGCCGACGCCGAGTGGATCTTCAGCGCGGTCACCGCCGACCAGAGCCTCATCGCCGCCCAGTCGATCGCGCCGCATCTCGGCCAGGGCGCGCTGGTGATCGACATCAATTCCGTGTCTCCCGGCCGCAAGCGCGAGACCGCCGCGCTGGTCAACGAGAGGGGTGCCGACTATCTCGATATGGCCGTGATGGCCCCTGTCCATCCGAAGGGCCATGCGACGCCGGTTCTGATTGCCGGCAAAAGCGCGGCCGAGCTGCTGGAACGTTTTCGCGGCCTCGGCTTCAGCACCGATGTCGCGGGCGAGGCGGTCGGTTCGGCGACGGCCATCAAGATGGTGCGCTCGGTGTTCGTGAAGGGCTTGGAAGCGATCACCGTCGAGGCGCTTCTTGCGGCGGAGGCGTCGGGCTGTTTCGAGGAGATCCTGACCTCGCTCTCCCAGAGCTTTCCAGGCCTCGACTGGTCGAAATTCCCGGATTACCAGTTCGAGCGCACAACCCGCCACGGCCGCCGCCGGGCCGCCGAGATGCGCGAAAGCGGCGTCACGCTCGATGCGCTGGGGCTGAACGGCGGTCTTGCCCGCGAGATTGCCGCGGTCCAGGACGAGATGGCAGCAAGCGGCGTGAAGCCGACCGGCGATCTCAGGGATACAATTGCGCGGGTCCTTTCGGCTCGGCGTCAAGGCAAATAAGATCGCGTCTTCAGGGCGTTGCCTTGTATACGCGGCATGCTTTTCCGCTCCAAATCCCGCACCATCATCCACAGCCTGAACCCCCTGTATACATGAGGCTTGGCCAATCCATCAGATGTGGCTAAGATTTGCCGATCGACAGGCGGAGGTTGCGCCGGCTTGTCTCCAGGCAAAGGTGCGGATTTGGAAGAGACCTCGAGAACGACCCACACGATGCGTGCGCTGATGGAGCTGCGCAAGAAGATCCTCAGCGGCGACTATCCCGGCGGCACCCGGCTGTTCGAAGTTTCGCTGGCCGAGACGCTGCAGATTTCCCGAACGCCGGTGCGCGAAGTGATGTCGCGTCTTGCGGAGGAGGGGTTGCTCGACCGGTTGGCGAATGGCGGCTTTGTGGTCCGCAGCTTCACCTATGCCGATGCCGTCGACGCGATCGAGCTGCGCGGCGTACTGGAAGGGACGGCGGCTCGGCTTGCCGCCGAACGCGGCGTCTCGCAGGCCGGCTTGGATCAGCTTCGGGAAATCCAGGCTAGGCTCGACGATTGTTTCGGGGAAGCCGCCGACGAGGTGGATCTGGAAGCCTATTCGGAGGCGAACGCAAAGTTTCATGTGGTGCTGGTCGAGCTTTCCGGCAGCACGGTAATCCAGCGGGAGGTCGAGCGCGCGACACGGCTGCCGTTCGCGTCGCCATCGGCTTTCCTGTCAGGCCGGGCCCACGTGGCGGCCTTCCGTCAGTCGCTGCATATCGCCCAGGAACAACATCGTACTTTGGTGCAGGCGATCGCCGGCCGTGAAGGTGCAAGGGCGGAATTTATCGCCCGCGAGCACGCCCGCATCGCCCGCAAGAACCTCGAATATGCGGTCTTCGAGGATCCGGAGTTGATGCTGACCGTTCCCGGCCTGGTGCTCCTCAACTCTTGAGAGCCCGGGTGTTCGCTGAAGGTTTTTGATGGCCGGAAGCCTTCGGTTTACTATCCGAAGGCGATCATCAGCCTGCCGAATATTTCCCCTTGAATTTGTCTGCCGATGCCGTCATGTATACACGACATCTCAAGCCACAGACAAACCATAGGGAGGAATTCCGTGACTCAGGCCAATCTCACTCAAGTTTTGAAGGATGCGGGCAACACCGTCGAGCATCTGCGTAACTCCAAGACCGGCATCTATGTATACCCGGTCGTGGCTCCGGAATTTTCCAACTGGCGTTCCGAACAGGCTGCATGGCGTGAAGGCGCCGTCCTTTTCGACCAGTCGCATCACATGGACGAACTGGTCGTCGAAGGCCCGGACGCGTCCAAGTTCCTTGAAAGCCTGTCGATCAACAGCTTCGCCAATTTCGGCGTCGACCGCGCCAAGCACTACGTTCCGGTCACGCCTGCCGGCCATGTTATCGGCGACATGATCATCTTCCGCGAAACGGAAGAAAAGTTCGTCCTCGTCGGCCGCGCGCCGACCGCCAACTGGCTGCTCTACAACGCGTCGCTCGGCAAGCATAACGTCAAGCTGACCCACGACCCGCGTTCGCCCTCGCGTCCGGACGGCAAGCTTGTCACCCGCATCCATTACCGCTTCCAGATCCAGGGTCCGGATGCGCCGAAGGTCTTCGAAAAGATGAACGGCGGTCCGATCCCGGAGATCAAGTTCTTCCACGTCGACTGGATCAATGTCGGCGGCCGCAAGGTTCAGGCTCTGCGCCACGGCATGGCCGGCGCTCCGGGTCTCGAAATCTGGGGTCCGTATGCGGAGAAGGACGAAGTCCGCGCCGCCATCATCAAGGCTGCTGAAGAAGCCGGCGTCGATCTGCGCCCGGTCGGCAGCCGCGCCTATGCCACCAACACTCTGGAATCCGGCTGGATCCCGTCGCCGCTTCCGGCGATCTACACCGGTGACGAACTGCAGGCCTATCGCGACTGGCTTTCTGCCCAGAGCTACGAAGCTTCGGGCTCGATCGGCGGCAGCTACGTCTCCGACAAGATCGAAGACTACTACCTGAACCCTTACGAACTGGGTTACGGCGTCTACGTCAAGTTCGACCACGACTTCGTCGGCCGCGCGGCCGTCGAAAAGCAGAAGGCGACCCCGCAGCGCCGCAAGGTCACCTTCGAGTGGAATTCCGACGACGTCGTCAAGGTTATCGCTTCGGCTTTCCAGCCCGGCGAACAGGCTGCCAAGTGGATCGACTTCCCGCTCTCCAACTACGCTTCGTCGAGCTTCGACAAGGTTCTGAAGGATGGCAAGGTCGTCGGTCTGTCGATGTTCAACGGCTATAGCTACAACGAGCGTTCCATGCTGTCGCTCGGCGTCGTCGATGCCGACATCAAGGAAAACGACATCCTGACGCTCATCTGGGGCGAGCCGGATGGCGGTACTTCCAAGACCTCGGTCGAGCAGGGCCACCGCCAAGCTGAGATCCGCGTTCGCGTCGCAGCGGTGCCCTACGCTCAGGAAGCGCGTGAAAATTACGCCGAAAGCTGGCGCACAAAGAAGGCCCTCTAAGCGATGGGCGTGCGAGAACGGGTTGTTCTCGCACGCCGCTCCGTCCGTCTGACCGGACGTTTTTCATTGGCTAAACGGGGGGAGGATCAACAATGGCACTTTTAAATTTGTTCAGGAGCAAGCAGGAAGAGAAGTCCGTGGAGCCGGCCAGCTTCAGGGACCTTATCGACGGCTACTCCATCGAAGTCATGCCGCGCACGGCGGCCAAGATCGAAGATTTCAAGACACTGCTGCCGAAGGGCACGCGGGTCTATATCGCCCATATCGACGGAACGCCGATCGAGGACATGGTGCAGACCGCAAGGCGCCTGCACGAAGACGGCTTCCCCGTCATGCCGCATTTTCCCTCCCGCATCATTGCAAGCCATGCGATCCTGGAAGACTGGATCAAGCGCTACAGAAACGAGGCGGGTGTGGAACAGGCACTGCTGCTCGGCGGCGGCGTATCGACGCCCGCGGGCGATTTCGACAGTTCCATCCAGCTGATCGAGACCGGCCTGTTTGACCGCTACGGCTTCAAGCGGCTGCATGTCGCCGGCCACCCGGAAGGCAACAAGGACATCGACAAAGATGGCGGTTACAGGATCGTCGACGAGGCGTTGAAG
Source organism: Neorhizobium sp. BETTINA12A (assembly GCF_023006485.1). Lineage (NCBI taxonomy): Bacteria > Pseudomonadati > Pseudomonadota > Alphaproteobacteria > Hyphomicrobiales > Rhizobiaceae > Neorhizobium > Neorhizobium sp. BETTINA12A. The sequence continues at coordinate 774 of NZ_JALBGW010000081.1, read as the reverse complement.
TTCAAGCAGGCCTATTCCGAGCGCACCGATGCGGAGATGGCGATCGCCACCCAGTTCGCTTTCGATGCCAAGCCGGTGATTGCCTGGGCCGAGCGTATCGCTGCCGCCGGCGTCAAGCTGCCGATTCATCTCGGCATTGCCGGCCCGACCAAACTGCAGACGCTCATCAAGTTTGCGATCGCCTGCGGCGTTGGCCCCTCGCTCAGCGTGTTGCAGAAGCGCGCCATGGATCTCAGCAAGCTCCTGGTTCCCTACGAGCCGACCGAAGTGCTGGCTGACATCGCCAACTACAAGACCGCCCATCCGGAAAGTCTGCTTCAGCAGATCCATGTCTTCCCGCTCGGCGGCATCCGCGCCAGCGCGGAATGGATGAACGAACAGCTGATCGGCCAGCGCAGCATCGCATTGTGACTTAACCGAAACGGGGCAAGTGTTAGGCTTGCACCGTTTCGACCCGCTGCCGGGAGGAGATTGGCAGGGGAGGACAGATACGTGGACTATCCCAATCTGCGCCACATCCGTCTTTTCTGCGCCTGCCTGCGCACCGGCTCGCTGACGCAGGCGGCCGATATCGTGGGGGTGACCCAGCCGGCGGCATCGCAGGCGATTTCCCGGCTTGAAGAACTTTTCGGCACCAAGCTTCTCGAACGCGGTCCCGGGCATGCGATGGCGACGCCCGAGGGGCGCGTCGTCCAGGCCCGATCGCTGAGGGCGCTCGATCTTATCCGGACCGGCTGCCAGAAACTCCAGGCGGATTCCGGCTCGCGCGGCTCC
>NZ_JALBGW010000080.1:0-21551 GCF_023006485.1 Neorhizobium sp. BETTINA12A | reverse complement strand
CAGGGCCACCGCGACCGCGGCGCCGACCGCGCCGATGAAAGTCAGCGCCGGCGTGCCGACCAGGAGCGTCAGCATGGTGGCGCCGATCGCCACCTCGTCCATGTTCATGAACAGGCCGAGCAGCGGCGATGCGATCGCCAGCGGCAGGCCGTTGCCGAGCCAGTGGGCGAGGCATTTGACGAGCACGGTCAGCACCAGCGGGTGCTCCTGCATCAGCAGCAGGTCGAGCGACCCGTCCTCGCGCTCGGTCTGGAACAGGCGGTCGAGGCCGAGCAGGGCCGAGAGCAGCGCGCCGATCCAGACGATCGCGGGGCCGATGCGGGAGAGAAGGTTGAGATCGGGGCCGACGCCGAAGGGGATGACGGCGACGACGGTCATGAAAAAGAGGACGCCGATCAGCGCTCCACCGCCGGCACGGACCGAGAGTTTGAGGTCGCGGAGGAGGAGGGCGGTCATAGTGGGAGGCCTTGCGTTTGGGGCTTACCCCCCTCTGCCCTGCCGGGCATCTCCCCCTCAAGGGGGGAGATCGGATGGAGCTGCCGCTTTGCCCCAAAGTCGAGTTTCAGTCTGCGGGCGCCAATTCCAAAATGTCCAACGTTTGGCGAAGGTCCGACGTCTTGCCGATCTCCCTCCTTGAGGGGGAGATGCCCGGCAGGGCAGAGGGGGGTAATGCGGGGCAGGGCGTTCACCATCTCCCCTCCGCCACGCCTGCAAACCCCGTCATCTTCAGTTCCTTTGTATTCTCAAGTCCAAGGGGCTGGTGGGTCGCGGCCAGCACAATGCCACCGGTCGCGAGATGCGCCTTGATCAACTCGGTAAACACCCCCTCCGCACTGACATCCAGCGCCGCCGTCGGCTCATCGAGGATCCAGACCGGGCGATAAGCGACGAGCAGCTTGGCAAACGCCATGCGGCGCTGCTGGCCGGCGGAGAGATAACCGAAGGGCAGGTGGATGATGCCGTCAAGGCCGACGGTCCCGGCGGCCTCGGCCGGAGAGATGCTCTCGCCGCCATTCACGTCGCCAAAAAACTCCTTCCAGAAGGAGAGATTCTCAAAGACCGTCAGTTCCGCCTTCATCGCGTTGCGGTGGCCGAGATAGTGGCAGGCCTCGGCGGCGCGCATCCCCGATTCGGCTTTGTCCGAAATCCAGGCGACGCGGCCGGTTTCCGGATGCAGCAATCCGGCCACGACGCGCAGCAGCGTCGATTTCCCCGATCCGTTGCGGCCGGTCAGGACGAGGCTTTCGCCGGCTCCGAGGTCAAAGGAGATATCCGTGAAAATCAGGTCTTCGCCGCGTCTTGCGCTCAAGTTTTCGGCCAAAAGCCGCATGCTGGAGACCTTCATTAAGATTTTAATCATCGCGATCCGAAAATTTATTCGGAATGGGCGCCAAGCGTCTGGAACCCTTCTTAGAAATTATCTATAAGCACTGCAACCACGCCAGCGGCCGGCGTGATTTCAATCTTCCGCCGAACCTGAAGATCCCAAAAAATCTTCTCGTGCGGACAGCGGAAATGGTCGTACCCGCATCCTGATGTGCATGAAGTGCATAGGCGTCCGCACGCGCGTGTTGGCTCTTTAATCAGCGGGGTTTTTTCCGTGGCTAAGTCTCTCGACAGTTTCAATTGTCGCTCCGTCCTTACCGTAGGCGGTAAGGATTACGTTTACTACAGCCTTCCCAAGGCCGAACAGAACGGCCTGGCCGGTGTTTCGAAGCTGCCCTTCTCCATGAAGGTGCTGCTCGAAAACCTGCTCCGCTTTGAAGACGGCCAGTCCGTCACCAAGGAACAAATCCTCACCGTTGCCGAATGGCTGAACAACAAGGGTCTGACGGAAGCGGAAATCGCCTACCGTCCGGCCCGCGTGCTGATGCAGGACTTCACCGGCGTTCCCGCCGTGGTCGATCTTGCCGCGATGCGCGACGCGATGGTGTCGCTCGGCGGCGATCCGGAAAAGATCAACCCGCTGGTTCCGGTCGATCTCGTCATCGACCACTCGGTTATCGTCGACGAATTCGGCACGCCGACCGCGTTTGCCAAGAACGTCGAGCTCGAATACGAGCGCAACGGCGAACGTTACCGCTTCCTGAAGTGGGGCCAGCAGGCATTCAAGAATTTCCGCGTCGTTCCTCCGGGCACCGGCATCTGTCACCAGGTAAACCTGGAATATCTCGGCCAGACGGTATGGACCAAGGAAGAGGATGGCGAAACGATCGCCTATCCGGACACCTGCGTTGGCACGGACTCTCACACCACGATGATCAACGGCCTCGGCGTTCTTGGCTGGGGTGTCGGCGGCATCGAAGCGGAAGCCTCGATGCTCGGCCAGCCGGTCTCGATGCTTTTGCCTGAAGTCATCGGCTTCAAGCTCACCGGCAAGCTCAAGGAAGGCGTCACGGCGACCGACCTCGTGCTGACCGTCGTGCAGATGCTGCGCAAGAAGGGCGTTGTTTCCAAGTTCGTCGAATTCTTCGGTCCGGGCATGGATAACATGCCGCTCGCCGACCGTGCGACGATCGGCAACATGGGTCCGGAATACGGCGCGACCTGCGGCTTCTTCCCCGTCGATGGCGAAACCATCAACTACCTGACGATGTCCGGTCGCACGCTCGAGCGGATCGCACTGGTCGAGGCCTATTCCAAGGTCCAGGGCATGTGGCGCGAAGGCGACGGTTCCGACCTGGTGTTCACCGATACGCTCGAACTCGATCTCGGTGACGTCGTGCCGTCGATGGCCGGCCCGAAGCGTCCGGAAGGCCGCATCTCGCTCGACAAGATCGCATCCGGTTTCGCCGGTTCGCTCGATACCGAATACAAGAAGCCCGGCCAGCTCGACAATCGCTACCCTGTCGAAGGCACGGATTTCGATCTCGGCCATGGCGACGTGGCGATTGCCGCGATCACGTCCTGCACCAACACCTCCAACCCGTCGGTGCTGATCGCTGCCGGCCTTCTCGCCCGCAACGCGGTTGCCAAGGGCCTGAAGTCCAAGCCGTGGGTCAAGACCTCGCTTGCACCGGGATCCCAGGTCGTCGGCGAATACCTTGCCAAGTCCGGCCTGCAGGCCGATCTCGACAAGCTCGGCTTTAACCTGGTCGGCTTCGGCTGCACCACCTGCATCGGTAATTCCGGCCCGCTGCCGGGACCGATCTCGAAGACGATCAACGACAAGGGCCTGATCGCCGCCGGCGTGCTCTCGGGCAACCGCAACTTCGAAGGTCGCATCTCGCCGGACGTCCAGGCGAACTACCTCGCTTCGCCGCCGCTCGTCGTTGCTTATGCGCTCGCCGGGTCGGTCCAGAAGGACCTGACCTCCGAGCCGCTCGGCGAAGACCAGAACGGCAACCCGGTCTTCCTCAAGGACATCTGGCCGACCTCGAAGGAAGTCCAGGAATTCATCCTGAAATACGTCACCCGCGAACTCTACGAAACCAAGTATGCGGACGTGTTCAAGGGCGACGAGAACTGGCAGGCGGTCAAGGTTCCTCCGGGTCAGACCTATGCCTGGGACGACGATTCGACCTATGTGCAGAACCCGCCCTATTTCGTCGGCATGGGCAAGACCGGTTCGGGCCTCAAGAACATCAAGGGCGCCCGCGTCCTCGGTCTCTTCGGCGACAAGATCACCACCGACCACATCTCGCCTGCCGGTTCGATCAAGGCTGCTTCACCGGCCGGTGCGTACCTTACGGGCCATGGCGTCGGCGTTGCCGACTTCAACCAGTACGGCACACGCCGCGGCAACCATGAAGTGATGATGCGCGGCACGTTCGCCAACATCCGCATCCGCAATTACATGCTCGGCCCGAACGGCAAGGAAGGCGGCTACACCTTCCACTATCCGTCCAAGGAAGAGATGTCGATCTACGACGCGGCCATGCAGTACAAGGCGGAGGGCGTTCCGCTCGTCATCTTCGCCGGCGTCGAATACGGTAACGGTTCGTCGCGCGACTGGGCCGCAAAGGGCACCAACCTGCTCGGCGTCAAGGCGGTCATCGCCCAGTCCTTCGAGCGTATCCACCGCTCGAACCTGGTCGGCATGGGCGTCGTTCCTTTCGTCTTCGAAGAGGGCACGACCTGGGCCAGCCTCGACCTCAAGGGCGACGAGACTGTCGAGATTCTCGGTCTCGAAGGCGACATCAAGCCGCGCGAATGGAAGACCGCCAAGATCACCTACGGCGACGGCACGGTGAAGGAAATCAACATCCTCTGCCGCATCGATACGCTCGACGAGGTCATCTACATGAACAATGGCGGCATCCTGCAGACCGTTCTGCGCGACCTCGCAGCCTAAGCGACAAAGCCAAGCATCCGCCGGAGCGAAAAACTCCGGCGGATTTCCTTCACGATAGCCGATGCTTCCCCCAAGTTTGCAAAGGGGCGTCGTTCTGCCCCTTAAGGTGCCTATCCCTTGACCGTCGTCATCCTCACCGGAATGGCCGTCACCGTTTTCCTGACATCGTTGCTTTCGGGAATTTTCGGCATGGCGGGCGGGTTGATCCTGCTCTGGGTGCTGCTTTTCCTTTATCCCGTCGGTACTGCGATCGCCTTCCACGGCATCATCCAGATGGTGTCGAACGGATCGCGCGCCTGGTTTTCCCGCGCCTATATCGACTACCGTATCCTCGGCATCCTCTGCCTCGGCGTCGCCGTTTCGGCGGCGGTGCTGTTCTCGGTCAATTACGCGCCGGACCTGGTCGTCGTGCTGATCGGAGTGGGGCTGATGCCGATCCTGGTTTGGCTGCCCGTCAAGCGACTGCAGCTCGATGCGTCAAAGCCGCTGCATGCTTTCATCTGCGGGCTGTTTTCCGGCGCACTGACGATCAGCGTCGGCGTCGCGGGGCCGACGGTCGATATCTTCTTCATCCGCACCCAGATGGACCGCCGCAAGATCATCGCCACCAAGGCGTCGATCCAGACGCTTTCGCATCTCACGAAGGTCGCCTTCTATTGGAACGCGGCTTCCGGCCTGCCAGCCTCCGACTGGATTTCGATCCTGCTCGCCGCGCCGATCGCCATCCTCGGCGCGCATGTCGGCAATGGCATCCTGCAGAAAATGACCGACCAGAATTTCCGCGCCTGGACGCGCTGGGTCGTCACCGGCGTGGGTGCCGTTTATTTTACTCAGGGCTTGCTTAAACTGATTTGACCTCAGCGTATTTTTCGCCAAGTTTGGCGCCCAACGAAACGCATTCGGGAACCGATCAATTATCCGGTCTTCACCCCTTCGTGACTTTCTCTTGAAGGTGCCCGGTGGTTACTTTCCGCCATCCAGTGCATTCGGCCTTGATCGCCGCGAGCAATCGTGGATAACAGTTGCCCTGATAAAAAGGTCCGCCACCCATGCCCTTTCGTTTTCGCTCCGTACTCCTTGTTGCGGGCCTGTTTTATGCGGGCGCTGCATTGGCGGGAGAGGTGAGAGCGCCGAAGGGCGTGATCGAGCTTTTCACCTCTCAAGGGTGTTCTTCCTGCCCGCCGGCCGACGCCGCGCTGGGCGAGCTGGTGGCGCAGGGCGACATGGTCGTGCTCTCCTACCACGTCGATTACTGGAACTATCTCGGCTGGACCGATACACTGAGCTCCAAGGAGAATACCGAGCGGCAATATGGTTATGCCAAGACGTTCGGACGAACCGGCGTCTATACTCCGCAGGCCGTCATCAACGGCCGCGATCATGTCAAGGGCACGGACCTCACGGTCATCAACGACAAGGTGAAGGTGCTCGGCCAGAACGGCAAGGGGCTCGACGTTCCGGTGACCGCTGCGATGCGCGGCGACGAGATCGAGATCGAGATCGGCGGCGGCAAGGGACAGGCAGACGTTGTCGTCGCCTATTTCACCAAACGCCAGCAGGTGGATGTCACCAAGGGTGAAAACAGCGGCAAGAACATGGAATATTGGCACGCAGTCTATGACGTCCAGTCGGTCGGCACGTGGAACGGCCAGAGTATGAAGCTGACCCTGCCGGGCAAGCTGATGGGCAAGTCCAAGAAGGACGGTTGCGCGATCCTGCTGCAGACCTCCGGTCCGGGCGGCGAACCGGCAGCCATTCTCGGCGCGACGGTATTGATGGTAGGTCGCAAGAACTATTGACCGCAGGCGCGGTTCAGGACTGGCTGATTGTATGAGAATTCTTGTTGGCGGCCCGATCCAATAACATTGGGGGGCTGGGGGTAAGGGTCAATGCACCAGACCGGGCCATATGGCGCTGAAAACGGCGCCAACCAACATCGTCAATTTCGCTTCGAAATCGGGCACTCTTTTGTTCGAAATGGGGCAACAATAAAATCGTGCGGTTCGCTCCCCGCGAAATTGCCGGGGTTGATTTTTGCAGCCTCTCGGGCAAACTGTCATGTCTCTGACATTTGACGATTTGGGAGTCTTGATGACAGATCAGCCGGATTTGCCGGGGGGCCAGAGATCCCGGGACACAGCCGTCGTCGTCGATCTCAGTGAATATAGGCAGAATCTCGATCCTGCACCGGTCACCTTCCACCGGCGCGAACTCGACGCGATCCTGAGGATTTACGGCCGCATGGTCGGCGAGGGAGAATGGAAGGACTATGCCATCGATCACCTCAAGGATCGGGCGGTGTTCTCCATTTTCAAGCGCTCGGGCGAGACGCCGCTGTTCCGAATCGAGAAGAACCCGAAGCTTGCCGCCAAGCAGGGCGCCTATTCCGTGACGAACACCCACGGGCTGATCATGAAGCGCGGCCATGAGCTGCCGCAGGTGCTCAAGGTGTTCGACAAGGTGCTGAAACTGATCGACTGACGCTAATCGCTATTCGGTAAACAGCGAGCCCGGATAGACGCGAGGATCCGGATCGGTTTCGTTGCCTTCGCCGAGGGCTGCCTGCATCAGCACGGTATCCTGCCATTTTCCGTGTTTGAAGCCGGTGCCCTTCAGGGTGCCGGTCAGTTCGAAGCCGAGGCCGCGATGGAGCGCCACGGACGCCTGGCTCGCACCACCGATGACGGCGACCATCTGGCGGAAACCAAGCGCCTCGCAGCGCACCAGCAATTCCTTGAGCAGCGCCTTGCCGACGCCCTTGCCGCGCGCTTCCGGTGCCAGGTAAATCGAATCCTCGACCAGCCAGCGATAGGCGGGGCGGGTCCGGAAGGCCGATGCGTAGGCGTAGCCGAGTAGCGTGCCGTCTTCCTGTTCCGCCGCGATATAGGGATACCCCTTGGTACGAATTGCCTCGAAGCGAGCCGTCATCTCAGCCTGGTCCGGGGGTAAAATCTCGTAGCTTGCGGTGCCGTTCAGCACGCTGTCGCGATAGATCTCGGTGATGGTCGGAAGATCGGCGGGGGAGGCGTCGCGGAGATGGAATGTCATGGAGGCAGGCCGTTGAAAGGAATAGCCAAGCCTATGCCGCAACGCGAAGCCGGGCAACAAAAAAGGCGACCCGGAGGCCGCCTTTTCCTGTTCGAATTCCTCGAGATTAGTTGTTCCGGTTGCCCAGGAACTGGAGGAGGAACGTGAAGAGGTTGATGAAGTCGAGGTAAAGGGTCAGAGCGCCCATGATGGCCTTGCGGCCAGCAACCGCGACGTCGTCGCCGTCAAAGTACATTTCCTTGATCTTCTGCGTATCGTAGGCGGTGAGGCCCGCGAAGATCAGAACGCCGATGACCGAGATCGCCCAAGCGAGAGGGGCGGAATGCAGGAAGATGTTGACGATCGAGGCGATGATCAGGCCGAAAAGACCCATGATCAGGAACGAGCCCATGCCCGACAGGCTTCTCTTCGTCGTGTAGCCGTAAAGCGACAGGGCGCCGAAGGAGGCAGCAGTGATGAAGAACGTCTGAACGATGCTCTGGGCCGTGTAGACCAGGAAGATCGACGACAGCGACAGACCCATCAGGGCCGCATAGCCCCAGAAGGTGCTCTGAGCAGCGCTGACGCTCATCTTATGAACGCGGAAGCTCAGGAAGAACACCACCGCGAGCGGTGCGAGCATGACGACCCAGCGAAGCGGCGAACCGTAGATCGCAGCGCCAAGGCTGGTCAGCAGGATGCCGTTCGGAAGCCGGGCGACAGCTGCAGCTGCATCCGTCGTCGTTGCGAGGGCCGAGATACCATAAGCGGCGATACCGGTGATAGCCAAGCCGACAGCCATCAGGTTGTAGACCTTGAGCATGTAGGCGCGCAGGCCTTCATCGATCATCGCGCCGGACTGGGCGCGACCCTGCGCCGCCCGGGTCTGGTAGTTGTTAAAGTCAGCCATTGTTTCCTCTTTAAGCTCCGGAATTATTCACGGTGTCGGGCCCCCTTTTTCACGGACCCAGGCGCCGCTGCGGAGCTCCAGCAAGCCTGCGCATAAATATGATGCGAGATCGCTTCACATACAAGAGGTGCGCCAAGCGAAAAACGCAAGCCATAGGCGCTATTTAGCAACCTATGGGATGTTCTGACGGGAATTTGATCCGTGAGTTAACACGAAATACTACCTCTGAGAGAATTAGAGCTCGCGCAGCACAGGTGCGGCTTTCTGCCCTAATATGCGCCAGGTGCCGGCAAGGCCTATTCCGACCGTCAGTACCAGCGAAACGGCGAGCGTCAGCACCGCCACATCGGGCAGGAAGACCGATTGAAGCCGCATGATGCGGCTGACCACGAACCAGGCGGAGAGGCCACCGGCGACGAGCGCAAAGAGCGCGGTCGCAGCACCCAGGATCATATATTCGTAGCTGAAGGCGCGCATCAGCATGCCGCGCGTGCCACCGAGCGTCTTCAGGATAACGGCGTCATGGGTGCGGGCCCGGTTGCCGGCGGCGAGCGCACCGGCAAGCACCAGCACCGAGGCGATCAGCGCAACGGCGGCAGCGGCCCGGATAGCGGTGGCAAGCTGGCCGACGAGCTGGTCGACGATGTCGATCGCATCCTTTACCCGGACGCTGGTGATGGTCGGATAGGCGTTGGTGACGGCGCGCAGGATCGAGGCTTCCTGCTGGGCGGTGGCCTTGGGATCGCTCAACGTCGCGAGCCAGGCATGCGGCGCGCCGCGGAAGGTATTGGGCGAGAAGATCATCACGAAATTGATCGATAGCGATTCCCACTGAACCTTGCGGAAATTGGCGATGCGGGCGGTGATATTGCGGCCGAGCACGTTGACGGTGACGGTATCGCCGATCTTCAGGCCAAGTTCGCCGGCCTCTTCGGTCGAGAAGGACACCAGCGGCTCGCCGGTGTAGTCGGCACCCCACCATTGCCCGGCGGTGAGCGCCGAGTTGGAAGGAAGCTTCTCCTCATAGGTGATGCCGCGGTCGCCGCGCAGTACCCAGCGGCCGGCCGGCGGCACGCTCATCTGGGTGACGTCCTGGCCGTTGAAGGCGAGGATTCTTCCGCGCAGCATCGGCACCTGGGTGATCGTACCCTCCGGCGCCTGTTGTTTCAGGATGTTGACGAAGCCTTCGCGCTCCGATCCCTGGATATCGACGAAGAAGAAATTCGGCGCTTGCTGCGCAATGCTGCCGGTCAGCTGGCGGCGCATGTTGCCGTCGATCAGGGCGAGCGTCACAAGCAAGGCAAGGCCGAGGCCGAGCGACAGCACGACCGAGGGCGTCAGTGCGCCCGGCCGGTGGATGTTGCCGATCGCCAGCCGCAGCGCCGGCGAATTGACCCGCGGACTTCTTTTCGCAAGGGCGGCGATGAGGGCCGCGACAAGGCGCAAGAGCACGAAGGCACCGGCGACGGCGGCCAGGAAAACGGAGGCGATGAAACGTTCTTCCGCCGAGACGATCGCAAGCGCCGCCAGGGCGGCGAGTGCCAGGCCGGCGGCCAGAAGATAGGGCCAGGAGGGAAGGCGGGTATTGTCGAAACTCTGTTCGCGGAAAAGGGCGGTCGCAGGCACTTCGCGGGCATGGCCGAGCGGCAGGACTGCGAATGCGAAGGTGATCAGGATGCCGAACAGCGCGGCAAGCGCCAGCGCCGAGGGGTAGAAGGTGACTTCCTTCGGAACCGGCAGCACGCCTTCGAGGAACTGCAGCGCCACGAAGGGCGAGATGGCGCCGATGACGAGACCGATCAGGATGCCGACCACTGCAAGCAGCATGATCTGGATGAGATAGATCATCGTCACCACCGAGGCCGGTGCGCCCAGGCACTTGAAGGTGGCGATGGTGGTGCGCTTGGCATCGAGGAAGGCGCGCACGGCATTGGCGACGCCGACGCCGCCGACGATCAAGGCGGTCAGGCCGACCAGCGTCAGGAATTGCGAGAAGCGGTCGACGTTTTCGGTGAGCGAGGGGGCAGCGCGGTCGCTGGTGCGGATGGACCAACCGGCACTCGGGAATTCGCGATTGGCGCGGGTGGTCAGCGTCGAACGGGTCGCCGGATCGTTGAGCCGGATCTTATAGGCATGTTCGACGAGGCTACCGGTGGTGATCAGGCCCGAAGCGGTGAGCGCTTCGCGGCTGACGATCAGGCGGGGCGCAAAGCCGAAACCGTCGGAAAGCGCGTCGGGCTCGGCGGTGATCGTGCCGCGCAATGTCAGCCTGGCATTGCCGAGCAGAAGCTGATCGCCGTCCTTGAGGCCGAGGCGTTCCAACAGCAGCGGGGCTGCAAGAGCACCAAACGTCTCTCCCTGCTTGCCAAGCAGGTCAGGAAGCGGTGCCGCCGGTTCAGCGCCAAAGCTGCCATAGAGCGGATAGGCGTCGTCGACCGCCTTGACCTCGACCAGCGCCTGTTCGGAACCGTCAGGCTTGCGGGCCATGGAGCGCAGGCTGGTGGACAGGGAGACCTTGCCGAGGCTCGCCAGGAACACGCTTTCCTGGTCGGTGGCTTCGCGGTTGTTCAGTTCGAAACGGATGTCGCCGGCAAGGATCTCCTGTCCCTGTGAGGCGATGGCGCCGGTGATGGCGCGCGATACCGAATTGACGGCTGCGATCGCCCCGGTGCCGAGCGCGATACAGGCGAGGAAGATGTAAAAGCCGGCCAGGCCGCCACGCATTTCGCGTAGCGCCAGGCGAAAGGAAATCGAAAGGCGCGGAAAGGCCGACCTCATGCGGAGACCGCCTGGACGGACAGGTGGGCGGTGGCGCTGTCGCCGACGATCTCGCCGGAGCGGACGCGGATCTGGCGGGAGCAGCGGGCGGCAAGCGCGTTGTCATGGGTGACGAGCAGCATGGTCATGCCGCGCTCGGCCTGTTTCGAAAATAAGAGGTCGGCGATCTGTCGGCCGGTCTCGGTGTCGAGATTGCCGGTCGGTTCGTCGGCGATCAGCACGGAGGGCGAGGGGGCAAGGGCGCGGGCAATCGCCACGCGCTGCTGCTCGCCGCCGGAAAGCTGGCCTGGGTAGTGGCTCAGCCGCTCGCCGAGGCCAACGGCTGTGAGCTCCCGCCGGGCGATTTCGAAGGCGTCCTTCACATTGGCGAGTTCGAGCGGCACGGCGACGTTTTCGAGCGCCGTCATGTTGGCGATCAGGTGGAAGGACTGGAAAACGATGCCGATATTGCGGCCGCGGAAATCGGCAAGCCTGTCTTCGGAAAGGGCGTGAAGGGGTGCGTCGTTGATGACGATCTCGCCACTGTCAAGGCGTTCGAGGCCGGCCAGAACCATCAGCAGCGTCGATTTTCCCGAGCCCGAAGGCCCGACGATGCCCACGGCTTCGCCTGCACGGATTTCCAGGTCGATCTGCTTCAGCACATGCACCGAGGCCGCCGCGCTGCCGAGCGTCAGATCGGCTTTCTTCAGCGTGATGATGGTTTTAGTCAAATCGAACCGTCCTATATAGGCGTGAAGCGTAACCCGAACACCGCGTTGCGGTAGCGCTCAATCTAGGAGACGGATCTTGAGTTTTAAAGCAAGCTTGCTTCACTTCATCGTCATGTCCGCGCTGGCGCTGGCCGCATTGCCGGCCGCTGCGCAGGACAGGGCGATCCAGCTCGTCGGTTTCGGCGACAGCCTGATGGCGGGTTACCAGCTTGCGCCTTCCGAATCCTATACGGCGCAGCTCGAGGCGGCGCTGAAGGCCGATGGGCAGAATGTCGTGGTCACCAATGCGGGCGTTTCGGGCGATACGACAGCAGGAGGGCTTTCGCGCATCGACTGGTCGGTGCCCGACGGCACTGACGGCGTGATCCTCGAACTCGGCGCCAACGATGCGCTGCGCGGTATCTCCCCCGAGCAGTCGGAAAAGAACCTCGATGCGATCCTGGCACGGCTGAAGGAACGGAAGATCCCGGTGTTCCTGGTCGGCATCCTGGCGCCGCCGAACATGGGCGGCGATTATGCCGAAAAGTTCAATCCGATCTACAAGCGGCTGGCGGAGAAATACGCGGTGCCGCTCTATCCATTCTTCCTGGATGGAGTCGCGACCATTTCCACCCTGCAGCTCTCGGACGGCATGCATCCGAACACCAAAGGGGTCGCGGTGATGGTCGAAAAGACCATGGAACCTGTCAAAAGCTTCCTGGGGGCTATTAAGGATAAGGGAAAATAACAGCTTGCGCGGAACTCCGTTGCATGATTCGCTGTTTGCATCTGCAAAAGATTCGAGGAGGTCCCTATGCCGAGACTTTTCACCGCCCTCGAAGTTCCGCGCAATGTAGCGATGAGCCTGTCTCTCCTGCGCGGCGGGATCCCCGGTGCCCGGTGGATCGACGTGGAGAATTATCACATCACTCTACGCTTTATCGGCGATGTCGACGGCCGCACCGCCGACGAGATCGTCGACCGGCTGGACCGCATCGACCGACCGGAATTTCAGGCGACGCTGACCGGGATCGGCTCGTTCGGATCGAAGAAACCGCATTCCATCTGGGCCGGCGTTTCACCCTCGCCGGAAATCTACGCGCTGCAGGCGGAGATCGAACGGATCTGCCAGCGTATCGGTCTGCCGCCGGATCCCCGCAAGTTCACGCCGCATGTGACGCTCGCACGGCTCAAGAACTGCCGCCTGGACGACGTGGTTCACTATCTTGCCGGCCGCGGCAATTTCCACACGGCACCCTTCACCGTCCCCCGTTTCGTGCTGCTGTCGTCGAAGGAGTCGGTCGGAGGCGGACCGTATCTGACGGAGGAAATCTTCCCGCTGCAGGAGGCAAGCTACGGCACTGCCTATGCCGGCGACATGGAGCCGGCGAAGAGCCTCCTTTAACCGGAAGGCGCCCCTTTAGTCCGAAGGAAGGTTGGACGATGAACTACGAAAAGCTGGATGCGGCTGCCGTCGTGCGTGAACTCGCGACGCTCGATGGCTGGGAGCTGAAGCCGGAAGGCGACGCGATCTTCAGGAGCTTCAAGTTCAAGACCTTCATCGAGGCCTTCGGTTTCATGGCCGAATGCGCGCTGTCCGCCGAGAAGCTCAACCATCACCCGGAATGGTCGAACGTCTATTCGCGGGTCGACGTGCTGCTGACCACCCACGCGACCAAAGGCCTGACCGACATCGACTTCAAGCTTGCCCGGGCGATGGACAAGGCATCCTCGCGCCGCAATTGAACTTCATGGTCCAGAGCCCATATTGGGTGGGCACACGTTGAGCGAACGGAGCGACCATGGACGACGTGAAGATCGGCGAAATTCTGCTGCCGGGTGACGAGGATACACAAGGCCGCCGCGAGCGGCAGGTGCGGACTAAGTTCTGGCCGACTCTGAAGCGGGCCGTCCGGCAGGTACCGTTCAGCCGCGACCTGATCGCCGCCTATTACTGTGCGATCGACCGGCGGACTCCGACCCGCGTCCGGGGCGTGCTGCTTGCAGCGCTCGCCTATTTCGTGATGCCGATCGATTTCGTGCCGGACATGTTCGTCCTTGTCGGCTTCACCGACGATGTCGCCGTGCTCGCAGCAGCTTTCCGGATGATCCAGGGCCATATCGCCGACCGCCATTACGAGGCTGCCGATCTGGCGCTGGCGGACAATCCGGACATCGCCGAGGGCGTGCGCGGCAAATAGTCTCACGGGGCGTCAATCCCCCGAAGGATCGTCGAGAACTCTTCGCAAGCGCTCGAATGCAAGCCGGATTCGCGACTTCACCGTCCCGAGCGGCACGCCCGTGGACGAGGCGATTTCCGAATGGGACTGGCCGAGGAAGAAGGCCGCCCGCACCATTTCCATCTGTTCGCCGGGGATATCGGCAAGGGCTGCACGCACCTGCGCATCCCGTTCCTCGCCTTCGAAAATCGTATCGGCGCCCGGCGCCTCGGTCACGAAGAACAGGGGTTCGTAGACATCCAGATACTTGTGCCTCGCCCGCCGTTCCGCATCGATGCGACGGTTGCGGGCGATGCGAAAAAGCCAGGTGGACAGGGAGGATCGCGTCGGATCGTAGAGGCCGGCGCGGTGCCAGAGAACGGCCATCACCTCCTGGACGAGTTCCTCCGCATCGTCGGGCCGCATCGACCGTTTCAACAGCCAGGATTTCAGACGCGGCGCGTAATAATCGAACAGCACGGTAAAAGCTGCCTGATCGCGCTCATCGGCCACTGCCCTTACCAAGCCGGCGAAGTGGTCTCTTTCGTCTACATCCATTTACGCTGCGCACAGTTTCCGATGAGATTCGCGTCATATTCGACCATTCTAATGTCATTGTGAGAGTTAGGAAAAGGACAAACTCTTGCCCCAATCCTTGTGTCACTGATTGACGAAACGCATGGAAATTCTGCTGGTTGGCTCTTTGGAGGCATGGCGGGGAGTGCTATCTCCACGCACCTACGCGCCCAGGCAGGAGATTCAGAAGATTCTAATAGTCTGGTTGACGGTTTGGTAACCAGGATCAAGTCAAAATGCACCGAATCAGGATCATGCCTGGCAAGGCTTGCCCGCTCGGGCCGTTGAACGAACAAAACCGGCAGGAGACCATGTCTGTAAGAACAATCGCAACCGCATTGGCAATCTTGGCTGCAAGCGCCGGCCTGGCATCGGCTCAGGCGTCGAAGGCTACCGCCCCGGCCAAGCCCCAACAGGCCCAGGCGCCGGCACCGGCCGCCGCAGGTCCCACCCGCATCCAGCAATTCAAGGCGTGGGGCGCCTATTCCTACAAGTCGGGCGCCAGCAACGTCTGCTACGTGCTTTCGGTGCCGACCACCAAGGAACCGGCCAGCGTCGATCACGGCGATATCTTCTTTATCGTCTCGCAGCGGCCCGGCCAGAACATTTCCTACGAACCGCAGGCAATGGTTGGATATGTCCTGCAGCCGAATTCCAAGGTGACGGTGACGATCGACAAGAAGAACTTCACGATGTTCACCAAGGACAAGGCGGCCTGGGTCGAGAACGCCGCCGAGGAGCCGGCGCTCGTCGCGGCGATGAAGACAGGTCACAACATGAGCGTCAGCGCCGTTTCCGGCCGCGGCACCAAGACCTCCTATGCCTATTCGCTGCAGGGCATCGCGGCGGCGCTGAAGCAGATCGAAACCTGCAAGTAGGCGTCCCTGCACGGCAAGAGTTAGAAGGCCGGTCGCAGGACCGGCCTTTTGCATTTCTTGAAGAATAGTGACGCGGCGGCTATTTGATGATAAAGCCCGCCCCAACGAAGGTCCGGCACATGTGCCCAATGGGCCGATACAGGTTTCACGCATCCAACATGCCCTGACTTTCCCGCTGATCGATCGTGGGAAAGCTGCATGTGTTCGAACGGGATAGAAGAATGTCAGTCTCAGAGGCTCTGGCGCCGCTCGCCATCAAGAAGCCGCTCGTCGCCAATCCGGATCTCTTCGGCACCAAGCCGTCGCTGATCGGGCTTTCGCGCGAGGACATGGCGCAGGCGCTGAAGGGAAAGGGCGTATCGGAAAAGCAGGTGCGCATGCGCGTCAGCCAGCTCTGGCACTGGCTCTATATCCGCGGCGTCTCCGATTTCGACGCGATGACCAATGTCGCCAAGGACATGCGCGAGATGCTGAAGGCGCATTTCACCATCGCGCGTCCTGAGATCGTCGAGGAACAGGTTTCCAATGACGGCACCCGCAAATGGCTGTTGCGCTTTCCGCCGCGCGGCGCCGGCCGTCCGGTCGAAGTCGAGACCGTCTACATTCCGGAAGAAGGCCGCGGCACGCTCTGCATCTCGAGCCAGGTCGGCTGCACGCTGACCTGTTCCTTCTGTCACACCGGCACCCAGAAGCTTGTGCGCAACCTGACCGCCGAGGAAATCCTGTCGCAGTTGCTGCTGGCCCGTGACCGGTTGGGTGATTTTCCGGGCACCGACACGCCGCCCGGCGCCTATGTGCCGACCGGCGACCGTAAGGTCACCAACGTGGTGATGATGGGCATGGGCGAGCCGCTCTACAATTTCGAAAGCGTCAAGACGGCGCTGTTGATCGCGACCGACGGCGACGGGCTGTCGCTGTCGAAGCGGCGCGTCACGCTGTCGACCTCCGGCGTGGTGCCGGAAATCTTCCGGACCGGCGACGAGATCGGCGTGATGCTGGCGATCTCGCTGCATGCGGTGCGCGACGATCTGCGCGACATGCTGGTGCCGATCAACAAGAAATATCCGCTGAAGGAACTGATCGAGGCTTGCCGCAATTATCCCGGTCTTTCGAACGCCCGCCGCATCACCTTCGAATATGTGATGCTGAAGGACGTCAACGACAGCCTGGAGGACGCCAAGGCGCTGATCCAGCTCCTGAAGGGCGTTCCGGCCAAGATCAACCTGATCCCGTTCAATCCCTGGCCGGGCACCAACTACCAGTGTTCGGAATGGGCGCAGATCGAGAAATTCGCCGATTTCATCAACCAGGCGGGTTACGCCTCGCCGATCCGCACCCCCCGCGGCCGCGACATCCTCGCCGCCTGCGGCCAGCTGAAATCGGAATCGGAGCGGATGCGCAAGACCGACCGCCTCGCCTTCGAGGCGATGATGATCGCCGGGCACGGCGAGGACGATTGAATAACGAAGCCGGCTCTGCCGGCCTTTCTGTTATCGAGCCTGGGTGAAGAAAATCTTGGCCGCGAAGATCGAGAAGACGCCGGCAAAGGTGCAGTCGATGCCGCGCAGGACCTTCGGGTTGGCCTGCAGCCAGTTGGCCAGGCGGTCGGCGGCAAGGACGACGATCACGTTGACCGGCATGCCGATGACGATGAAATAGACCCCTAAGAAAATCAGCTTGCTCGTGACGTCCGGATCGCCGGCGGTGACGAATTGCGGCAGGAAGGTCATGAAGAAGATGATGACCTTGGGATTCAAGAGGTTCACCCAGAAGCCCGTCGAAATGTTGGAAAGTGCGCTCGCCTTGGGCTGGTCGACCTTCTCCACCGACAGTTTTGAGCCGAAGCGGATTGCCTGGATCGCCAGCCAGAGCAGATAGGCGGCGCCGCCGGTCTTGAGGATGAAGAAGGCGGTCGGCGACGCGGTGATCAGCGCCGAGATGCCGAACGCGACCAGCAGCGTATGGCAGACGACGCCGAGGCTGGTGCCGAGCACCACGAACAGCGCGGGTCGCCGGCCCTGGCCAAGCGCGCGGCTGATCGACAGCGTCATGTCCGGCCCGGGCGTCAGCGCCAGAAGCAGGCCGGCCGCCGTGAAGGCGAGGAGGGTGGCAAGGCTTGGCAGGAAATCCATGGGCGCACGCTCGAATAGCCGGGTAAAGGATGGCTCCATTTACCCGGCTTTCGCAGCTATGCCAATCAGGCGCTCAGCGCTTGGAGATGAATTCCTTTGATGCATCCGCAAAGTCCGGATGCCAGCGCGACAGCGGTGGACGGTTTTCGATGATGTCGCCGATCGCCCAGGCCATGCGGCGTTCGTCTGTCGCCCGGTCCACGTCGTTGTCTGGGCAGAGAATATAGAAATCACCGCGCTCCAGGCTCACCAGCATGAACCCGACCGTCTCTTCCGGCGTCCAGGCGCCGGCGGGTTTCTCGATGCGGTCGCCTTTGGTCAGGCCGGTAAACACGAAGCCCGGGATGAGCAGATGCGCCGACACCTGGCAGTTCGGCGTATTGCGAAGCTCGTGCTGCAACGCCTCGGTGAACGTCTTCACGCCGGCTTTGGCGACATTGTAGGCGGGATTGCCGGGCGGTGTCGTGATCCCCTGTTTCGAGCCGGTATTGATGATCAGCGACGGCTCGCCATGGGCGATCATGGCCGGGCCGAACGTCCGCGTGCCGTTGACGACGCCGAGGAGATTGACGGCGAAAATGCTGTCCCAGTTGACCTGCGGCCCGAATATCGAGCTCCCCGGGCCGATGCCGGCATTGTTCATCAGCACATGCACCCGGCCGAAACGCTGGATGACGGCGCGTTCCAGCGCCTCGATCTCATCCGGCTTCGAAACGTCGGTGCCGATGGCGGCGACATCCGCCTCACCGTCTTCGGCAAGGGCCGCGACCTCGTGGGCTGCTTCCGCAAGCTTGTCGCCCTCCAGATCGGCAAGGACGACGGAAAGGCCCATCCGGGCAAATTCCTTCGCCGCCGCAAGGCCGATACCGGATGCGGCCCCGGTAATCACGGCGACATTGTCCTTTTTCAGAGCGGGATGAGTGATGGTCATGGCAGATCTCCTCTAGGGCGCTGCTGTTCAAAGGTCGGGCGGGATATGGTACCCTCATCAAAACCTGTCAACATGACAAGGGCGTCACAAGTAAGGGCGTCGTCATCCGCGTCCTGCATCAGCGAATGAACCTCGACCGTCATCTCTGATC
Organism: Neorhizobium sp. BETTINA12A; assembly: GCF_023006485.1. NCBI lineage: Bacteria > Pseudomonadati > Pseudomonadota > Alphaproteobacteria > Hyphomicrobiales > Rhizobiaceae > Neorhizobium > Neorhizobium sp. BETTINA12A. The sequence continues at coordinate 2,966 of NZ_JALBGW010000080.1, read as the reverse complement.
GGCTTTGCCGGGTTTTTCTTGCGTGCCTCAGGAAACTCGCTAAAAGTGCCGCAAATCCTGACTTGGCAGTTTCAACAACCGCTTCCACCCGCAGACGGACGTAAATCGACATGGCACTCCCGAAAGACGTAAAGAAGGTCGTTCTCGCTTATTCCGGCGGCCTCGACACCTCGATCATCCTGAAATGGCTGCAGACCGAACTGAACGCCGAGGTGGTGACCTTCACCGCCGATCTCGGTCAGGGCGAGGAACTGGAGCCGGCCCGCAAGAAGGCCGAGATGCTCGGCATCAAGGAGATCTATATCGAGGACGTGCGCGAAGAGTTCGTGCGCGATTTCGTCTTCCCGATGTTCCGCGCCAATGCCGTCTATGAAGGCGTCTACCTGCTCGGCACCTCGATCGCCCGCCCGCTGATCTCCAAGCACCTGATCGAGATCGCCAAAAAGACCGGTGCCGATGCGATCGCCCATGGCGCCACCGGCAAGGGCAACGACCAGGTCCGTTTCGAGCTCTCGGCCTATGCGCTGAACCCGGACATCAAGGTCATCGCGCCGTGGCGTGACTGGGCTTTCAAGAGCCGCACCGATCTTCTGAAATTCGCCGAGGAAAACCAGATTCCGGTCGCCAAGGACAAGATGGGCGAGGCACCGTTCTCCGTCGACGCCAACCTTCTGCACTCGTCGTCCGAAGGCAAGGTTCTCGAAGACCCGGCCGTTGAGGCTCCCGAATACGTGCACATGCGCACCATTTCGCCGGAAGCTGCTCCGGACAAGGCGACCGTCATCAAGGTCGGCTTTAAGAAGGGCGATGCGGTTTCCATCAACGGTGTCGCCATGTCGCCGGCGACCCTTCTTGCCGCGCTCAACAATTACGGCCGCGACAACGGCATCGGCCGTCTCGACCTTGTCGAGAACCGCTATGTCGGTATGAAGTCGCGCGGCGTCTACGAGACCCCCGGCGGCACGATCCTGCTGGCCGCCCACCGTGCGATCGAGTCGATCACGCTGGACCGTGGTGCCGCGCATCTCAAGGATGACATCATGCCGCGTTACGCGGAGCTCATCTATTACGGCTTCTGGTTCTCGCCGGAGCGCGAAATGCTGCAGGCGCTGATCGACAAGAGCCAGGAGCATGTGGAAGGCGAAGTGACGCTGAAGCTCTACAAGGGCAATGTCATGGTGATCGGCCGCGAGAGCGAAAAGTCGCTCTATTCCGACAAGCTGGTCACCTTCGAGGACGACCAGGGCGCCTACGACCAGAAGGATGCTGCCGGTTTCATCAAGCTCAATGCGCTGCGCCTGCGCACCCTCGCCAAGCGTAATCTCGGCAAGTAAATCCCGATAATCCGATCACCGAAGCCCGCCTGCCCGAAAGGGAGGCGGGTTTTTTCATGCCTTGCGGCTGGCGATCCGGAAGCCGATGTAACCGAGCACGGCGATCAGGTGCATGGCGGGAATGACGATGCCGAAGGCCGGCAGCGGCGAGCCGATCGAGGCGGCGGCAACGCCGCCCACGAAGCCGGCGCCCATCTGGATGAAGCCCATCATCGCGGACGCCGACCCGGCAATATGCGGGAAGGGGATGAGGCCCGCTGCGGTCATGTAGGGCGATACGAAGGCGATCCCGAAGGCGCACATGGCGACCGGCACCATGACCGACAGAAAGGATGGCGGCAGGTAGTGGATCGAAAGGGCCATGAGGAGGCCACCGCTGCCGCTGAAAATCAGTCCGACAAGGGGCGCGCGTTCGGCCGGCAACCATCTCGAGATGACGCGGAGGCAGACCGAACCCATCAGGAAGAAACCGGATTGCATCAGCATGCTCATGCCGAACTGGATCGGCGTCAGCCCGACCTTCTCGATCAGGATGAACGGCAGCACGGCCGCCTGGGCGTACATGGAGCCCACAGCGCCGGCGAGAACGACCGCGGTAAACAGGAAGCGCGGCAAGGCGATGATTTCCGCATAGGCCTGGACGAGCCGCAGCGGCTTCAGCCGACTGCGATCGGGCACCGTGGTTTCCTTCAGGCAGACGGTCGACAGGAAGACCAGCAGGGCGCCGAAGCCGACCATCAGCAGGAATACCGATCGCCAGCCGAACGCGGCCAGGGCGAGGCCGCCGACCGTCGGGCCGAGAGACGGCCCGATCGCCAGGATGATGCCCATCGTGTTGATGATCCGGGCAGCGTCGCCGCCGTTGAACTGGTCGCGGACAATGGCGCGCGACACGGTGATGCCGACCGAAGCGCCGATACCCTGGATCAGGCGGCCGGCGAGCACCCATTCGACCGTGGGAGCAAAGGCGGCAAGCAGAGAACCGGCCAGATAGATCAGAAGAAAACTCAGCGAGGCGGTCTTGCGACCGAAGGCGTCGGAGACGGGGCCGGCAACCAGCTGCGCCAGCGCGAACCCGGCAAAATAGAGCGACAGCGACATCTTGATCGCTGCCTCCGTGGTCGAGAAGGCATGCACCAGTTCCGGCATGGCCGGCGTGTAGATCGCCATCGAGATCGGTCCGATCGCCGTCAGGAGCGCGCCGATGATCGTGGTTCGGCGCTCGCTCATCCGAGCGGGGACAGGCGGCATGTTATCGGCTTTCATCGAATGCGGTCTGGAGCATGACGGAGGGGGCTACGGCCTGGAGGTTGGCGTTGAACGCGGCCAATGCCTCGCGCAGGATGCGGCTGTTTTCCTCGCTCAAGCCTTCGGTCGCCTGAGCAAGGATGGCGTTCAGTTCGTGGCGGATCGAGCCGATCATCTCGTCGGAGGTCTTGGTGAGATTGATCCGCTTGACGCGCCGGTCGGCGGAGCATTGCTGCCTTTCGACCAGTCCGAGCGCCTCCAGCTTGTCCAGATAGGCGCAGAGCGTCATCGGCTCGACGCCCATGCGGGCAGCGATGTCGAGCTGGCGGCTGCCGTCGACGGTCGCGATGTTCAGGAGCGCCCGCGCCTCGCCGGGCGTCAGTC